>DATKIS010000246.1:0-10467 GCA_035543975.1 Pyrinomonadaceae bacterium | reverse complement strand
GACTAACGCTTGCTGAAAAGGAGAGTGGAACGATGGCTCATGGGCTGCGGCGCGTTATTAGCCGGAAGGAGGCAATGAGTGAACCAGAAAAAGCTTTCTTGCTGAAGTATCTGAGCCGCTAATTGCATCGCGGCGATCGGTCCTAACGATTTGCGCGGTGACGCCCCCTACGTGGTCAGTATCGCCTCGCGGCGCGCCGGTCCTGCCCGGACTACACCAGGTCGGAATTCAGAAAGCCCTAAGGAGTCTCATGAACAAAACGATCAAAAGCCTTCTCCCATTCATTCTGTGTTATGCCCTCTTAACATCGGTGCCATTCGCCAACAACCTGCCCCGTACCGTGTCCGGCACGTCCGCCCATGCCAGCACTATTTTGCTGACTAATGGGTTGTGGTTCGACGGCCACTCGTTTAAGCCACAAACCTTCTACTCGGTCAACGGTATCCTGCGACAGAGTCATAGCGGCAAAATTGACAGCTCGGTCGACCTTCAGCACAGATATATCATCCCGCCTTTTGCCAATGCTCACACGCACGAGTTTGTCCTGGGGAATTACCGGCAGCAGATTGAGAGTTATCTGGGGCAGGGCGTGTTCTATGCCCAGAACCCTAACAGCCTGCAGAAACTGACCGACCCCGTGAGACTTCACCTTAATCAGCCGGAGAGTGTCGATGTGACCTTCTCTAACGGCGGGCTGACTGCCACGGGCGGCCATCCTATTCAGATCTTCGACTTCATAGCCGAGAAAGGCATGGTTCCCGGATGGACGAAAGAAGCGATGAAGAACCAGGCTTACTTCGTGGTCGATACTGAAGCCGACCTCGATGCGCAATGGGAGCTAATCAAGTCAAGCAAACCCGACTTCATCAAGACGTATCTGGAATACTCGGAAGAATACGAAACGCGCAAAGCCGATCCAAAATATTTCGGTCAGCGGGGACTGAGTCCAGCCCTCCTCATCAAAATTGTCCAGCGAGCGCACCGAGACAATTTGCGCGTTGCCGTCCACGTTAATACGGCAATGGATTTTCACAATGCCCTGGTGGCGAAGGTAGATGAGATAGCCCACTTGCCCCTCGCCAAGATCAGCGAGGCCGACGCCCGCCTGGCGGCGCGGGAGAAGATTTGCGTGGTTACCACCACCATTAGCCATCGAAAGAGCCCGGCGGGAATGGACGACATTCATCGGTACAACCTGGAACTGCTTCGCCGGCAGGGTGTGCGACTGGCTCTGGGGACGGATAATAACGATCACTCCATCCTTGATGAAGCCGACAATCTCTACCGCCTCAAGGTGTTTGATAACCTCACGCTGTTGAAGATTTGGACTGAGGATACTCCGGCGGAGATCTTTCCGGCCCGAAAGATTGGCCATCTTAAAGATGGTTACGAAGCCAGCTTGCTGGCTCTGGACGGGAACCCTTTAGAGGAGTTCGGCAATCTGAATCGGATCAGTTTCCGGCTAAAACAGGGCCACGCGGTAGGAACGGACAAGTCACAAGTAAAACCGTTCGGGGCTAATGATTGAGGATAGGACCTCAGGCGGTTGCCTCCCGTTGAAAACACAGGCGAGCGCGCACTCAAGGATCGGGAGAATCCCGCTTTCCTGATCGCGAGATAACTAAGTCATCTCCAGCAACCTCGGGGTTGGGAGCGCGGGCTTGCCCGCCTCTCAATCTCCAGACAAAGAAATGGCGTTGGCGCTACTGCTCCACCAGTTGCCGCAAGCGGTCGAGGGCCTTGCCCCAGTAGGTCTTCATTGTCGAAGCAGCTTTCGCGTTAGGAAGTTTGCTGTGCTGCACGACCACCTGACTCTTGTCTTCGCCCTTCGGGTAAAAATTGATTTCCAAGCTGGTCTTCACATCGTTCCAGGTAACCCGCATCGACTTGTTTGAGGTCGCCTTGCGCACGGCCAGGCCTTTTTCAGGTAACCAGGCATCTCGAGCTTTGTCATTTGAAAAGGCGTGGTAGAGCATGCCGATGGGAACTTTGATGGTTCGGCTAACGCTGATCTGATATCCACCAGGCTTCTGATGAACTTCACGTAGGCCGCGTGCCTGTTCGTAGGTGACGGTAACCATCTGCTGCCACCAGGGACCAACGTCGTGTTCTGAGTTGAGATACTTGACGATCTCCTGATGGTTCATTTTCTTCCCGCCGGCTTTGTCGAGAATCGTAAACCATTGTTTCCAGGTTTTTCCGGTTTTCGCGTTGACGGCGTCGTCGCTCATGCGCGGTTTTTGTTTCGCAGTTGTTTTGGTTGTTGGCATTTAAGACTCCAGTTCAAAAAGGCGGTTCCTGGTTCTCCGTGCGGAGCGAGCGCCACTCCTTAGGCGTCTCGATCATAGGCAACCTTCAGCCAATGCTTCACTTCATCATCGATATCCGCCAGAGACTCGAGCGGGACGCGGTGGGTGATCCGGTCTTTCTTCGCGAACCCTCCCGTATCAATTAACCTGCCCGTCGGCTTTCTATCTCCGAGGGCGAAACCAATATCAATGCGCTTGGTGGTGGTCGGTTTGATTTGGGCAAAGACGTGTTTGCGATAGAGAGGGACGATTGTCTGACACGGGCAAGCCTTAACGTCTTTCCCAACCTTTAGTCCCGTCTTAAGGAGTTGATCATAGATTGGCCTTAGCCCCGCCTTTGAACCGCCAAACATCGTTTCGACGTATCCTTCCGCGGCTTCCAGATAGGCATCCGGATCTTCGGCGTCACTGCTTTTTCCCGCGGCGCGCGCTGCCAACCACCCGGCGGAATTAGTGCCCAGTCCATGTTCCGTCTTTAACCAATCGCGGCGAGCCTTCTCGTCTTTCGGTCCAGACTTCTTGATGAGTCGCAGCCATTCATCGAGCGACCGCCCGGTCTTGTCTTTGAGTTCCGCGATCCACTTCTGGGTCATCGCTACTCCGGGATGGACACCGTAGATCGATTTCTTCGTCGGTTGTGTAGCTGCTTTTGGCATTTTTCTATCCTCCCGTTGACACAAGAAGCTGGTTCTTCAAAACTGAATTTCTTCAAAATTGCTATTCGGTACCAGTACCCGAAGAAGAAGACGATCCACGAAAGCACACGAAATAAGCCGCTACAGAACCCAGCGCGGTAGCGCGGGATCCTACATGCAACGTCAAGCTTTAGCCGAGAGGCGCGTCCGCGTGGTGGCTACTTTGCCTTGGCGGGTTTGCCGTTTTCTTTCATAACCTCTGCGAACCTAGCCCAAGACAAGCGCGTCTTGTTCACAGAGTTTCCTTTGGGAAGCCACTCCACATTACCCCTGCTAATTAGGAGGGTCCCCAGTTTCCCGCTGTCGGTCTTTACTATGATTTCGAGATCCTTGTTCCCAACTACTCCCGTATCGATTTTGACGCGCACTTCATGAGCCATGACTTCCTCCCCCTTCAAGAAACATCACCAAGCAGATCACGAGCATCAACAAAGTTTGCCTGAGCTGCTGACCAAATTGCCTCGGGGATCCCGCGCTACCGCGCTGGGTTCGGTACTTCATTCATCATTCGACTGAAGTCTGCTCCAGCCATGAACTTCGGCGGGCGCCTCGCCTTTGTGGCTTGTTCGAAAGCATAGGCAAACTTTATGAGCTTTGGCTCGGTCCAGGCTGCGCCGAAGAATGAAATGCCAACCGGCAGACCAAAAACGAACCCGGCCGGCACCGTGATGTGCGGATAGCCCGCCACCGCCGACGCTGACGAATAGCCCCCGCTGAAATGGTCTCCGTTAATCCAATCTGTCGGCCATGCCGGGCCGCCGGTCGGAGCGATGAGTGCATCGAGACGATGTTTGCGGATGACGAAGTCGATGCCTTGCGCCCTGGAAAGCAGGTGGTTCTTCTGGAGGGCCTGAAGATACTTCTTATCGGTTAGGGGGCCCTTAGCCTCGGCCTTCACAAACAGGTCTTGTCCGAAGTATGGCATCTCCCGCTCGCGATTCTTTTCGTTAAACTCGATGACCTCTTTGAGCGAATGAACCGGTGTCCGGGTTCCCAGTCCAGCCAGATAAGCATTCAGGTCGGCTTTAAACTCGTACAGCAGGACTTCCAACTCGGAATCGTCAAACTTTCCGGACGTGGGGATGTCGGCAGGATCGATAATCACCGCCCCGAGCTGCTTTAGTTCACGGATGCATTGGGTCATTACCTTGTCGACCCGATCGTTGAAGCCAAAGTATTTGCGAGCGATTCCCAAACGCGCGCCCTTCAGGCCGTCCTTATCGAGAAACTGGGTGTAATCGGTATGCGATCTGCCGGCGCTGGGACGAGTGGCGAGATCACGGGCGTCGACCCCGGTAAGGGCGCCCAACAGAATCGCGGCGTCTCTTACCGTTCGGGTCATCGGACCTGCCGTGTCCTGGCTGTGGGCAATTGGAATAATGCCCGCGCGGCTAATAAGTCCGACGGTGGGTTTGATCCCGACCAACGAATTTGCGGACGACGGACAAACAACTGAACCGTCCGTTTCAGTTCCGATGGCCGCGGCGCAGAGATTTGCGGCGGCGGCTGCACCGGAACCGGAGCTCGAGCCGCATGGATTGCGATCGGAGGAGTAAGGGTTTCGAGTTTGGCCACCGCGTCCGCTCCAACCGCTCGACGAATGGCTGGAACGGAAGTTAGCCCACTCGCTCAGATTTGTTTTGCCGAGAATGACCGCGCCTGCATCTCGCAGTTTCTTCGCCACGAAAGCGTCCTGCGCAGGTCGCGCCCCGACCAGGGCAAGCGAACCCGCAGTGGTCATCATTCGATCTGCCGTGTCGATGTTGTCCTTGAGGAGGATGGGAATACCATGCAGGGGACTGCGCGGGCCCTTTTCTTTGCGTTCGCGGTCCAGAGACTCCGCAATGGACAACGCATCCGGGTTTAGCTCAATTACTGAGTTGATGGCGGGCCCACTCTTATCAATGTCGTCGATGCGTTCGAGATACTTCCTGGCGATGGAGCGAGCGGTGAGCTTTCCAGAGCGGAAACCTTCCTGCAGGTCAGAAATAGTGAACTCGTCAAATTCAAAGTCCCTCGCCAGTGAGATTGGCCCGACGGGGAAACTGTCGCCGCCGCCGCCTTCAATCGCCAGGACTGAGTTGGGTTTTGTAATCGCCAGGGTGCAACCCAAAGCGGCAGTTGTTAGAAACTTCCTACGCTTCATTCGAAACTCCGATCGTTTGTCGCAAACCGCCTGAGCAGGTGGATGTCCGCCTGAAATTCGTGTTCGTGCGTGTAATTTCGTGGATCGGATGACCCCGAACCAAATGCCACCCGCTTACGCAGGTGGTTCTGACTTAGTGCGGAACTTCGCTCATCATCGCGAGCATGTTGTTTTCGGAATCACGGAAGGCCGCCAGCCAGAGATCATACGCGCCCATGTTGGCCACAAAAGCCGGCTGCTCTTCAAACTGAACCCCTCTTTCGGTCAATATCCGCGTTGCCTCCTGAATGTCGGCCACCTTGAAATAGATGATGGAACTTGGGTGATTAAACTCGGGTTTGGCAGGCGGCGAAAGCATCAGCCGGATTCCATCACAATCAAAGAAGGCCAAACCAGGAGGCGCGGTGAAGAGAAGCTTCATTCCCAGTTTGTCGCGGTAGAATTCGACGGCCCGGTCGATGTCGTGGACGTTTACGGCAATTTGGGCAATCGCAGAGAGACCGAACTCGTTGGGCATTCTCGAACCTCCATTGAGTCTGACGCGTCGTTGGCCGAAGAATTTACCTCTCAGTTTGAAATGTGTCCAGAAAACTATGAGGTCCCAAAGTCACACGATCCATGAAATCAAGCCTCCTTATTTCGGAATCTCTGTGCCGCCGCTGTGTTCTTGGCGTCTCATTGGTCAGTGTTTCTGGACGTTTTTCTACCACAAAGAGAGGGAGAACACAGAGGAGGCACAGAGAAAACCTCAGATGAGTTAACTACAGATTAGTCCACGCATTCGACAAACTGCCCTTTGTCGCGGATTATTGAGGTTTGGGCTAATTATGACAAACTCTACCGCATCCGACTTAATCGATATGAATCAGGAAGCAAGCACCGAAAACGAGCCAATAGTGGGGACGCCTAAGGTCGCGCTGCCGCTAGTGGCCGTGGTTGGCCAACCAAACGTTGGCAAATCGACGCTCTTTAACCGACTAATTGGCCAACGCCGGTCAATCGTCGGCGACGAGCCGGGAATAACCCGCGACCGCATTTATGGCGAGGTTGAGTGGTCTGGCGAGCGCTTCTCGATTGTTGATACCGGCGGAATCGTCCCGGATGACGATGCAGTTATTCCGGCGAACATCTTTAAGCAGGCGGGCTTTGCTATCGATGATGCGCAGACCTTGATCTGGGTGGTTGATGCGCGCCAGGGGTTGACGCCCCTCGATGAAGAGTTGGCAAAACTTCTGCGGGCCACGGGGAAACGGGTCCTGGTGGCGGCGAATAAGTCGGAGAGGTCGCGGGTAGAAGCCGAGGCAGCCGAGTTTTATCGCTTCGGCTTTGAAGAAGTCTTTCCGGTCTCAGCGGAGCAGGGAATTGGCCTCGGCGACATGCTGGATGCGTTGGTGGACGGATTTGTGCCCGCATTAAACGAGGGCATCGAGTCAGCGGCCCCGGCGCAAAAGCGTGAGATTCGGCTGGCGATTGTTGGCCGCCCCAACGTAGGCAAATCTTCTTTATTGAACAATCTAATTGGTGAGGAGCGAGTAATCGTTTCACCAGTTGCCGGAACTACGCGGGATGCCATCGACTCGGTGCTGGAGACTGACGAACAAATCTTTCGGCTTGTCGATACGGCCGGGATTCGCCGCAAAGGCAAGACGGGCGAGATGGCTGAAAAGCTTTCAGTAGTGATGGCCATGAAGAGTTTGCAACGCGCGGACGTGGCGATTGTGGTGATCGATGCGGAAGAAGGAGTGACGGCCCTCGACGCCCATATCGCCGGATATGCCTACGATGCGGGCTGCGCGATCATTATTGCGTGCAACAAGTGGGACGCGGTGAAGAATAAGGAAACCGGGACGTCGGCGCAGTTTGAACGAAAGGTGCGCGAGAGAATGAAGTTTCTCGACTGGGCACCTATCGTCATGATTTCTGCGCTGACCAGTCAGAGAGTAAAGAACCTCTTGCCGTTGGCAATCCACGCAAACGAAGCCCGAAACCTGCGAGTTTCAACCTCCCAACTGAATTCATTTTTCGAGCAGGCTGTTTCCCAACCTCGAGGCGGATCGGCGCCTGCTCCTGTGAAAGGCGGAGTCTCCAGGCTGCATGTCCAATACATGACCCAGGTTTCAGTGCGCCCGCCGACCTTCGTAGTTTTCACTTCCGGCGGCAAAGGCGGTTTGCACTTTTCCTACGAGCGTTACCTCCTAAACCGCCTGCGGGAGGAGTTTGATTTCTTTGCCACGCCGCTGCGCCTGATTCAGAAGCACAAGAAGCCGCGGAAGAGTAAGAGATAGAGAAGAAAATAGGACCTATATGACCGACGGGACCAATAGCAGCGGTAGGTCCGCCAGCAGTCCTCCAATTAACTTCGAGGTAATAGCTCAAGTCGGTGAGGCCCGCGCTGGGCTTCTCAGCACCCGCCGCGGAACCATCGAAACGCCAGTTTTTATGCCGGTCGGCACAGCCGGGACGGTGAAGGGCATGCGCTTCGAAGCACTCGAGCAGGACCTCGATGCGCGCGTTATCCTCGGCAATACTTACCATCTTTGGTTACGGCCAGGCATCGATGTGATCCGCGCTTGCGGGGGTCTGCACCGATTCATCGGGTGGGACCGCGCTCTATTGACTGACTCCGGTGGTTTCCAGGTTTGGAGCTTAGGAGACTTGCGGAAGATCACGGAGGAAGGCGCCAGGTTTCGTTCGCACCTCGATGGCAGCCCTCAGTTTTTATCGCCTGAAGTCTCAATGGAAGTGCAGGCCGCACTTGGATCGGAGATCGTGATGGCGTTTGATGAGTGCGCGGCCGGCGACGCACCTCCCGAGATTTCACGGAAAAGCATGGAGTTGACTGCGCGCTGGGCTGGACGCTCCCGCGCAAAATTTGACAGCCTACAACTCGCGGAAATGGATACGGGTCGGACGGAACCTACCTCGGCGATCAGCGGGGCCCAGGCACTGTTTGGAATCGTGCAGGGGGGAAGTCACTTAGATCTAAGAAGAGAGAGCCTGGCGCGTACGACGGAAATCGGATTCGACGGTTATGCAATTGGCGGCCTGAGCGTTGGGGAAGCGAAGTCGGTAATGTGGGACGTGGTGGGCGATATCGCGCCGGAAATGCCAGCGAAGCAGCCCCGGTATCTAATGGGAGTAGGAACCCCCGAGGATCTGATTGAAGCAGTGGCTCGCGGGGTTGATATGTTTGATTGTGTCCTTCCCACCCGCAACGGCAGAACAGGCCAGGCATTCACCTCGCGCGGGAAAGTGAACGTGAAAAATGCGCGCTGGGCGGTGGACACTAAACCCCTGGACGAAGAGTGTAATTGCTCCGTGTGCAAACGCCACTCGCGCGCATACCTCCGGCACCTGGTAATGTCAGGGGAACTCCTGGCCAGTATTCTGCTTACGCACCATAATTTGGCCTTCTTCCTTGACACTATGCGACGTGTGAGGCAATCTATCCGGTCTGGCGATTTCATGAATTTTCGACGAGTGTTCACCGAAGGGCTGAAGGCTTACGAAGAAGTGAAGGCCTCAAGCACTTAGGTGATGTACTTCTGTGGGTTTCCAAAACCTGCGAAACACTCAGCGCCCATTAGCTCTTAGAAACTACGTGGATAGGCGACAGCTTTACTAAATAAACACTAATGTTAATTTTCCTAGCGATGTTCCAAGGCGGTCTCGGAGCCCTCGGCGGACTGCTTCCGATGATCCTGATCATTGGCGTCTTTTACATGTTATTGATCCGTCCCCAACAAAAACGGCAACGGGAATTGCAGCAGACAATTGCTCAACTCAAAGCGGGCGACCGCGTGGTTACAACTGGCGGAGTGATAGGGACTATTACCACCGTCCGAGACACGAGTTTCCTTATTAAGAGTGCGGATAAATCAATTCTCGAAATTGCACGGTCTGCCATAGCGGGCATTGAAGGGGAAGAAGAGAAGAAATAACCGGCTGACTTTGCTGCTTTTCGAGATCTGCAATGAAAAAGAAAAACCTCCTTCAGCGTGTAATCATAATTGCCGTTGTAACGCTGGTCGGCATTTACATAGTAATCGGCCCCCGACGTCGTCCTACCCTTAGGGATTTCACCTGGTCAGGAATCAAAGCGACACTGGCATCGAATATCAATTTGGGACTCGATCTCAAGGGCGGAGCGCATCTGGTAATGCGTGTGAAAACCGACGAGTTTCTCAAGAGCTTGACTGAGGGTAACGCCAGCGCCATTCAGGCATCGGCCAAGGAGTCTGGTCTCCCGGTAAAAGAAGCGAAGGCGGAGACGGCCGGGGGAAACTACCGAATCGTCATCGAAACGTCGGATCCCGCCAAGCTTACCGAAATCGCAGAGGCAGTAAAGAAGAAAGTGGATTTGACTGACTGGTCAGAGTCGACCAGTGGGGGCGTCATTAGCTGGTCGTTGACGGCCACAGCGCAGCGTGCCCTGGCCGAGCAGGCCACCGAACAAGCCAAGAAAATTATTGAGAGCCGTTTGGACGCGGTCGGCGTAGCAGAGCCTTTGGTACAACGGCATGGAGCGCAGAGCTCGCATCAGATTCTGGTGCAGATGCCGGGAATTCAGGATCCCGAGCGCGTGAAGCAGCTATTGAAGGCGGAGTCCAAGCTTGAGCTGGTACACGTGGTCAGCCCACCCAGTCCTTCTTCGGTGCAAAGCTATACGACCGAAGAAGAAGCAAAGGGTTCTCTTGGTGGAACGGTTCCCCAGAATCGTCGCATATTGCCCTACGCCGAACGAAATGAACCTACTACGGCAGGACAGACCGTCGATCCTCAAGCTCAGCCCGCGAAAAGGTGGGTCGTAATTGAAGTGCCGGCGATTGTGGCTGGTACTGAACTGCGGAACGCGGCGGCAGTTCAGGGGCGAGGTGGTTCCGATGATTATCAAATCTCCTTCGCGCTCAAGCCTGGAGGCGCCGAAAAGTTTGGAGCCTGGACCGGGGCGAATATCAATGAATACATGGGCGTCTCTCTGAATGGCGAAGTTAAGTCGATCGCCTTCATTAAGTCGCAGATCCACGACCAGGGAGAAATCTCGGGTCGCTTTACCAAACAATCGGCTGAGGACCTGGCCCTGACTTTGAGATCCGGTGCCCTGCCGGCGCCAATCGAGTACATGGAGGAACGCACTGTTGGTCCCAGCCTTGGTGCTGATTCCATCCGCTCCGGAGTAAGAGCTTCCCTGGTTGGACTGATGTTGGTAATCGCCTTCATGCTTTTCTACTATCGCGGATCGGGTGTGAACGCGGTTGTGGCTTTGATTTTGAACATGATTCTAATGCTGGCCGCCCTGATTGTTTTTGGAGCTACG
>DATKIS010000245.1:0-2701 GCA_035543975.1 Pyrinomonadaceae bacterium | reverse complement strand
AAACTCAAAGAAATCCCAGTTTCTGCCGGCGTTTATCTTTACAAAGACAGCGCCGGCAAAATTATCTACATTGGCAAGGCCAAGCGTTTGCGCAGCCGTGTGCGCTCCTATTTCCAGGCGCGGCCGTTCGATCGCAAAACCGACGCGCTGGTCCGGCAGATTGCAGACGTCGAAGTCATTGTTACCGACAATGAAGTCGAAGCCTTAATCCTGGAAGCAACGCTCACCAAGAAACACAAGCCTCGTTACAACGTCAATCTAAAAGACGACAAGTCGTATCCGCATCTCAAGCTGACAATCAACGAGCCCTTTCCCAAGGCCGTCATTACACGGCGGATTCAGAAGGACGGCGCGCTTTACTTCGGACCTTTCCTGCCGGCCAGCATGGCGCGGAGGACCATCGACGTAATCAACCGGACTTTTCAGCTGCGCACCTGCGACATTGAAATCAACGGCAAGGCGCCGCGGCCGTGTCTGGAGTATCACATCAAACGCTGCCTTGGCCCATGCGTCAAGGGCCTGTGCACCGCCGAACAATACCAGGAGGCCGTGCGTGACGTGCGTTTACTGCTGGAGGGCCGAAACACGGAACTCGCCGACACGTTGTCAGAACGCATGCATGAGGCCTCGGCAGAGATGCGTTACGAGATGGCGGCGAAGTATCGCGACTTGCGCAAGACCGTGGTCAAACTCTCCGAACAACAAAAGATGGCCACCTCGCCGGACCGCGACGTTGATATCTTTGCCTACTATCGCGAAGGCCGGCTGCTGGCGTTGCAACTCTTTACGATGCGTGAAGGCAATATTGTCGGGCGGCGGGAGTTCTTTTGGGAAGACCTGCCCGAGGACGACTTCGATCCTGGTTCATTCCTGGGCGAAGTTTTGGCCCAGTACTACGCGACTGACTACGTTCCTAAGGAGATTCATGTGCCGGTCGATTTCGACGACCGCGAACTCCTCGAGAAGGCCCTCACGGTTCGCAAAGGACGGCGGGTAAAGATTCACTA
Source organism: Pyrinomonadaceae bacterium (assembly GCA_035543975.1). Lineage (GTDB taxonomy): Bacteria > Acidobacteriota > Blastocatellia > Pyrinomonadales > Pyrinomonadaceae > PSRF01. The sequence goes on along the minus strand of DATKIS010000245.1, from coordinate 1,694 downwards.
CAGCCAGCGCGGCGAAAAACGCGACCTGATCGACCTCGGCGAGAAGAACGCCAAGCTGGCATTTGAACAACGTTTCCGGATCTTGAAGCCGGACATGAAACTCGTGCTGGAGGAATTGCAGGAGACGCTCGAGTTGCCGCGTTTCCCGACCCGAATCGAGTCGTTTGATATCTCGCATATTCAAGGTGCGGAAAACGTCGCCGGTATGGTGGTCGCTGACAACGGCAAGATGAACCGTGCTGAGTATCGGAAGTTTCGGATTAAGACGGTCGAAGGGGCGAACGATGTAGCGTCCATGCGAGAGGCCGTGGTGCGCCGGTATCGACGTCTGTTGGACGAGGGAAGCCAATTACCCGATCTGATCATGATTGACGGAGGGAAGGCTCAACTCGGCGCAGCGGCCGATGCGATGCGTGAGTTGGATCTCGAAGCCGTGCCCATGGTGGGTGTAGTCAAACCGCCGCTGAAACACAACCAGGTTTCATATCTGCTGATGAAGGGCCGTGAACACGAACCGATCTTCCTCGATCCCCATTCGCTGATTCTGCGGTTGCTCCAGATGATCCGCGACGAAACGCATCGCTACGCCCTCAGTTACCACCGCAAGCGACGAGAGCTGCGCGACTTCACCTCCGAACTATCGGCTATTCCGGGCGTCGGTGAAAAACGGAAAGGCCGGTTGCTGCGACACTTCGGGTCCATCCATAGAATTAGCGAGGCGGCTGAATCGGAATTAACGCCATTTGTCGGCAAGAAGACGGCGTTCGAAATCGTGGAACATTTTGCGCGGCAGCGGAGTCTTTCTCAGATGGCAGCGCCCAGCCCCGAAGCACCATTAGTGGAGTCAGACCGCGTAAACTAGGAAACGAACGATGAAATTCCTTCGCACAGTCAGCGGTTTGTTTGCGCTGATCCTTCTCTGCTCAGCTGCAGCGTACGGGTGCAGTTGTGTTTTCGGCGGGGGCGCTGTTTGTGAGGATTACTGGAAAGCTTCGGCCGTGTTTGTCGGAACAGTCATCGAAAGCAAAACCGTTACGGTTAAGCACGGCGAATACTATCAGCAAGAACGTCTGGTACGCTTTTCAATAGATGAACCATTTCGGGGAGCGGAGGGCCCTCAAATAGAAGTGACCACCGGATTGGGCGGGGGCGATTGCGGAATCGGCTTCAAGCAAAGCCAACAGTATCTCGTCTATGCATCCTCTTTCGAGGGCAAGCTCTACACCGGCATCTGCATGAGAACCAAAGGTATCTCGGATGCCGCTGTCGACCTGGAGTATATGCGGGGACTAAAGAAGGCGAAGGCGGGGGGTGTTGTCTATGGCGAGGTCACTGCCTATAGCAGAGACGACAAAGGGCAGCGGATCAGTCGCCCGATCACGGGAGCCAGGATCACGATCGAAGGACCGGAGAAGACAGCGATTACTACCGACAAGAAAGGCGAGTATCGCGTACCGGATTTGCCAACCGGCGACTACACGGTCGTCATTTCGCCACCTCAGGGGCTGACTACCGGGAAGACCGAACACAAGATCAATCTGTTCGGAGGCGGGTGTGCCGTTGTAAGTTTTTGGCTGGAGAATGACGGCAGGCTAAGCGGGCACGTCGTCAATCCTCAAGGGCTGCCGGTGAATAAGGCGGAGTTGTTCCTCATAGAGTCCGGCAAGGAGCGTTATCAAGGACATTGGGATGCT
>DATKIS010000244.1:0-5664 GCA_035543975.1 Pyrinomonadaceae bacterium | reverse complement strand
CATGCCGTATACCGCCTTCATCGATGAAACTCAGCGTTCGCAGCTCATGGGCGTACGCGGGGGCACAAACAATTTCTGGCGTTACGTAGGACCGCACGAAGTTGCTCACCAGTGGTGGGGGCACACTCTGGGCTGGGACAGCTACCACGACCAATGGATGAGCGAAGGCTTTGCCGAATTTTCGGCGTCGTTGTATGTGCAATACGTTCGGCGCGATATCAACAAGTTCATCGAGTTCTGGGAAAACCAACGCAAGCTGATTGTAGACGCTTCGCCCGCCACCAGAGATCGCAAGCCTTACACAGTTGGTCCGGTGACGCAGGGATATCGCCTCAATAACGGCAAGACTGGCGGCGTGGCGCAGTTCCTGATCTATCCTAAGGGCGCGTACATTCTGCATATGATTCGCATGATGATGTATGAAGAGCAGTCTGGCGACGCGCGCTTCAAGGTCATGATCAAGGACTTCATTCAGTCCCATTTCAACAAGGACATATCCACCGAAGACTTCAAGGCGGCCGTCGAGAAGCACATCACCCAAGAGATGGACCTGACGCGTAACGGCAAGATGGACTGGTTCTTCAATGAATGGGTCTATGGTACGGAAATGCCGAGCTATCGTTTCGATTACCAGGTCTCTTCGGATGGGACCCTGTCAGGCAAGATTACTCAGAGCGGGGTGTCAAAGGATTTTGCCATGTTGGTTCCCTTGTATGGAGATTTTGGAAAGGGCTGGGTCAAGCTGGGGTCGGCAATGATGCTCGGTAATGCGACGGTTGATATTGGGAATATTAAGCTGCCCGCAGTCCCGAAAAAAGCGGCTGTGTGCGCCCTCAATGATGTGCTGGCTGCGAGCATTCAGAATAACAAACAGTGAATTCTGGGGTGGACTCAATGGTCGCAGTAGCTTTGCCTCAAAAGTAACCAAGCCCGAAGATCTGTGCTTGGTGGCGCCGCTGAGCGGCGGGTGAATCTAGCCCGGCCTTTCAAGGCCGGGTAACGGAGGGCACCTCGTCTTTTCGTCGCGTTAGCGACGACTGACAACGAAATCCATCCGTCGCTGAAGCGACGCCGTGCGGTTCGGCATTTTTGCCCCGGCCTTGAAGGCCGCGCTAAACTCAGTCACCGCTACGCTACGAAAGGCGGTCGCACTCACTTAAAGGCAAAGTCGGTCTTAGTGTATTTCGCGGCTCGTTCTCCTGGGCAGTCTTGGCCACACGATCCACGAAGTCACACGGAACAGACGAAGGAATCAAAGCCAGAATTTGTGTGCAAGCCCGTAGTCAGGTCGTAACTCTCGCCACACGGTAATCGGGCATAATACCTGGGAAAACGCTTGTCCATTTGCTTTCGGTTGTGTTAACGTGCCTGCCAAATTGGTTCGTTTGTTTCGTCCCTGCGTAATTAATCGCTTAAAACTAACGTCGGTATCGGTTTCTACCTCCGGAATCGCTCCTCTGGGAAGTACTGATTCTCAGATGAGATTACGGCTTACTTAAGGTCAATTCGGGCTGTTCTACAGCGGAAACCGCTAACAAAGCCGCGGCAGACACTATCTGCCGCGGTCACGAATGGAGCCAATCCGATAGCACAAACCGCCCACAGAGTTGCGAAGGTGGTGAGTGGCCCGCAAGCATTAGGTGCGGGGCGTGTTTCAGTCCCCAAAGAAGGTAATGGCTTCCAGGCGAGAGCCCCAGTCATTATTGGAGAAATACATTACAAGGGAACTCTGGCCGTAAATGGGGTTATCAACGGGCAGATCAGTGGGAATAACGGGAGTTTGGGGGTGCGGCAGAGATCAGGATTCCCGTCTCAACCGGAACTCTCAGGCGAAATTAGTTTCCGGGAGATGGTTCGCATCACCGGTCACGTTGCCGGCTCAATCTATTCGAAGACAGGTACCCTGATCGTCGATACCCTCGCTAGGATCGATGCAACCGTCGAGGTGGCCGTAGCAGTTATTGGTGGGACCGTGAATGGCGATATCGTGGCCTACGAGAGGGTCGAACTTGGCCCGGGCGCGAGAATCCACGGCAATATTTCTACGCGCTCTCTCGGAATAAAAGACGGCGCTATCTTTGACGGCGTTTGCACCATGATCGAAGGTCATCGGCACTCAGACTGACTTTTTGTTGGTTTCGTGAGGCCTTTCTTAGTTTCTTAAGATTAATCCGATGACCACCTTCGCCCAGACAAGACATACCCCAGGAACTGGAGTCTTCGATCAGTCGTCTTTCGACGATCCGTTTGCTCCCGACGCACATTTTGGCGAGTGGTTTCAGGCGGTTGAGAGCTTTCGCAACCGACCCCAGCCCGAGCCCGACTCGGTACCGCCGGCCTATTTTGAAAATGAAAGCCTGCAGTTTGAAGATGCGCTGAGCTTCTACAATCGGCGTCAGGACAAGATTTCCTGTCAGGGCACGTTGGTGCTGACCGAGGAGGCGAGTCTGACTGCGGATGTTGAAGTAACCGTCGCCATGATCGACGGAGTTTTCAAGGGAAACATTGTCGCTACTAAGGGCGTAGTTCTGGAGAACCACGCAGTAGTGATTGGCGATATCCATACGCCCGAGCTAACGGTGCGCGGCGGCGCGATCATCGAAGGTAAAATACGCTTCGATGCGCGCCCCCATACCAGTTGGGAACACCCGCGCTGGGAGGCCCTCAAGGAGGGCTTTGCCAAGGTCTGGCGTGGCCGGATTTTCTAATAGTTATTTCGAACTGCGGGACGCACGTAACCAGCGTCCATTACATTTTGGTTACAAGCTAGACAGCGAAAAGTCGTTTTGTCTATTATGTCTGCCCTGCTTCCAGGCGGTTTCGATTCTGGAACTACCAGTCAAGCTGGACAATCCACTAACACAAGGCACGCGCGTCGTTTTTGTTGCTCTTACCGTCTCGATGGCACCTGTGACTCGAACTCCGCGGCCCCCCAAATAACGGAGGTTTACCAAATGCTGAGGATAGGAAAGAACCCGAAGGAATTGGAACAGGAAGGCGCCACGGAGGCAGCACCCTATAACACTCCCAGAACGTACAACTCATATCAGGATGCTCCTGAAGTAAGATCCCAACCGGAAAGTCCGTCAGGCAGTCCTCGAGCACTTACCGAGAGTGAATCCCTCGCGCGCGAAATCAAAGAAGGAAATCTAAGCGGCTTTGTGGGCAGCGGCACGATGGTCACCGGTGAGGCTAACTTCAAGGCGCTGATGCGCGTCGATGGAAATTTGTCAGGGCGAGTGACGTCAACCAGCGGGACATTGATCGTGGGGGCCAATGGTAAGCTCGATGCCAACATCGAAGTGGCTATCGCAATGATCCATGGCACAGTTAACGGCGACATTATCGCCACCCAGCGTCTCGAACTCGGCCGCGCTGCCAAGCTGACCGGTAATATCCAGACGGCGTCATTGATGATCGAACCCGGCGCCGTTTTCGAAGGTAGCTGCAAGATGATCAAGGCTGCCGCTCCTGCCAAGAGCAAGACCAATGGTAAAGACGAGCAACCGCTGGAAGCCAGCGCGAGCCCGGTTAAAGCTACGGCCGAGGAAGAGCCCGCGAAATCTGCGAGCGCCTCAAGGATCGCCAGCTAACTCTCTTTGCCTAAACAACGTTTTGCCTGGCGCCTCGCCCCTGAGAGAAAAGGGGCGAGGCGCTTTTGCTTCTGTCACTCCCGCACTTTCCCGCGCCCACTCCTTGACATTAATGAGCTGCCTCCCTGATACATAGAGTGGAAACTCCCTCTTTTTCATAACAGCATCAGGGAAAGGTTTTTCAGTCCGGATATTTGGCGAATGCTGAAAGCCTACACGTACAAAATTCTGAATAGCAGCCCAACATTCTGCCGTCGCTGTGGCGCCAGTCTGGTAGTTATTTGCCTGCTGGGCTTCATTTCATCTCCAGCTGTCTTCGCTCAGCATCGCACTCGAGTCTTACAAACTCCGACTGCTTTCACTACTGTCCCTCCGGAACTATTGCTCAGAATCGTGCGGGCTGAGGACGAGCGCCGTTGGGACGACGATGTGCGCACACTACTGAGAGCCCGCAGTGCGGTAGTTCGTAAGCGAGCGGCGCTGGCGGCTGGACGCATCGGCAAAGAGGAATCGTTAGCCGATCTGATCAATCTGCTTCGCAGTGACGACGAACTGGAAGTCCGGGCTATGGCTGCTTTCGCTCTCGGCGAAATCGAGTCTCCGTCGACTCTGCACGCTTTGCTCGGACTTATCGGCACCGCGAAGGACCCTCTACTCAGGGCACGCATCACCGAAGCCCTCGGCAAGATCGCCGCTGCCTTGCCCAAAGACCAGGAAGCACTGGCGCGTCAGGTGGGTGATGGCATTCTGGAAGTACTGAGGCTCGAGGCCGACCGGCCTTCTGCGCCTGATCGCTTAACCGTTTTGCTTGGTCTGACCGCGGCGCTCCGCGCGAAGACCTCAAACGGTGGGCCGACCATCGCCAGGTTTCTCAGTAATTCCGATCCCCGGATTCGTGCTGACGCTGCAAACACACTCGCGCGCTTGCGATTAAAAGACGGCAACGAGCAGCTGCGAACGCTGCTCAAAAGTGATCCAGATCCTGTCGTGCGTGCAAATGCGGCGCGGGTGATGGGTGCGACCACGGACAGAGAGGCATTTGACGCGCTGGTTGAACTTGCCACCAAGGACCCGGACTCGCGCGTACGCGTTAGTGCGGTCCGCGCACTCGCCTCACTTAAGGATCGGGAACCCAGGGTTGCCAAAGCCCTGGCCTCGTTGTGGTGTGAGCGAAAGCTACTCCAGAACCGGAATATGCTTTATCACGAGCGCGATGATGAGTGCATCGAACTGGTAACCGCGCTCGGACGAGCGTTTCAGGGAACGGGCGACGAAGAAATCTTAGGGAGGTTCAGTCATTGGAGTTCGGACTTTCGTGGAGCGCCACCCGAATTAGACATCGCGCAGGTGCGCATCGCTCCGGCGACTTATCTATCGAAACTTGGAGAAGAAGGGGCGGCAAAGCGCAAGGTTCAAGAGGCAATGCTCACTGATTGGCAGGAAGCCTCGAGGCTGGCGCAGGGACTTGGCGCCGTCGCTGCTTTACCTGAAGCAACCAAAGACAGGAAACAGCTCGGCGCTAAGGCTGAAACTCTGCTGCGTGCGATGCTCGACTATAGGAATTCCGGGAGCAACATCAATACCCTGGTCGCCGTACATTCTGAATATGCAGTCCCAGACGTGTTGCGGGCCCTGGCTGCATTCAAGCCACAAGACCTGGGCGAGGTAGGGCGCAAACATCTAATGGAGTCGGACATTGTTATCCGCGCTACCGCCGCCGAACTCCTGGGCGAACTGCCACCGGATGAAGTCAACACACGTTTGCTGATTGAAGCGTTACCTCTGGCACTTCGGGACCAGGCGCTAAACGATGCGGCTCTTGCGATTCTCGATTCGCTCGCTAAACAAAAAAGCGGCGCGGCTAATAACGCTATCAAGACCGCGCTTGATTCGTCCGATCATCTGATTCGTCGCAAAGCCGTGGCTCTTTTGAAGGCTAACGGCGGCGGAGACTTTTCCTCTCGTATTGGCACCGTTCAAACTCGCAACACCAAGGCAGATTACGAACGCGCGCTAAAACGCATGGGAAAGAACCTAAGCGCCACAGTAACGACCTCCAAGGGCGCTTTCA
>DATKIS010000243.1:0-15384 GCA_035543975.1 Pyrinomonadaceae bacterium | reverse complement strand
CTTCCTACTCTTTACCCCAGGGTTTCAAGGCAAACCCTGGGCTGGAATTAGCCAACGCTTTCAGCGTAAAAAGTCAAAATCCCATGTATCGTTAACTAGTTCTTGCTAATAACTCTCATGACGAGTTTTGCAAGTGGCTCTTTAGTTTGTCGAGGTTGCGATTTAGTCGCGTAATGTCATTTGACCCAAGCAACGACAAACTAAAATGTGTCGGACATTTGAACTATGGTGTCTCGGGCGCTAGTTGGGTTTCGGTGAGGTTACGGGTTTCGGTGAGGTTACGGGTTTCGCGAAGTAGCCTGGCCGGTAACGCAGTTTCAGCTTCGCTTTTTCCAATTCCGGGTTAACCACCTCGAGACGCATCTGGCGGTAGGCGCCATCGCGTTTCTTATTACTCGACGAATAGGCGATCAAATATTGGGAGCGTAGCTCGGCTTCGATTTCCGCGAACGCTGCCTTCAAATCAGCCTCCCGTTTCGGAAAGAACGCACGCCCGCCCGTCGCGGTAGCGACTGCTTTCAGTCCGTCATGGTTAATGCCTTCGTATTTACTGTCCCCAATACCAATCGCATAGATGACTGTCTCCGCGTCGAGGGCGCGATTAATAGCATCCTTCCGGCTCAGACGACTGGTAGTGTCCTGACCATCAGTCAATAAGATAATCGCCCGGCGTCGTTGGCTCACGCCGCGCGCGAGCACTTCGCTGGCGGTGAGCGCAATCGCGTCCCAGATCGCTGTAGTTCCCTCAGGTGGCGTCGCTTTCATGCCCGGACCGGAGGCGATTCCGGTGAGGGCGCGGCCCGAGCCGAGATACGTCGGCAGCGCCACCTCCACCCGCTCGAGGGCGCGATAGATGCTCAACACGTCGCGAGTCAAACCTTGCTCCAGAAAGGCTGAGCCGGTAAACGGAACTATGGCGACCTGATCCCGGCTGGATTGAATCACCGTTTCGATGAATGAACGTGCCGCCGCCTTCTCCAGCGGTAAGGTACGTTCTTCGGAAGCGCTCACGTCAATAAGGAAGGCCAGTGAGAGCGGCCGGTCAGTCTCGCGCTGGAAAGTAAGAATCTTTTGCGGAACACCGTCTTCGCTGAGCCGCAGGTCTTCTTCCCTGAGGGTGATAATAAAGCGGCCCTGCTTATCAACGGCCGTGAAGAGCAGGTTGGTGAGGTCGGTGTCGACTCTGATGACATCGTCCTGATCGACGGGCGTCTGCGCACTTGCATTAGTCAGGAAGGAAACAATGAGAAGGAAAACTGATAAGAGTCTCACGAGCTTCATGGGTAATCGTTGAGCAGGTCTTTACTACTCGCGCCTTCCGCGCTCGTTGCAGACCATTGTCTGCACTCACAGTCGCGCCGTCCGACCCGAACGGTTGGCAGGATGCGTGCGCTCTCAGCGCTACTTCACGCTCTTGGCGTTTAAGGGCTTAGTAAAAAGGGACTCTGCGACCGGCTTGTTATATTCAATGGACTCGAAGTTTATGCGGCTGACCTGAGCGCCATTGACGAAGTGGTCGACGACCCAGGCCGCGGTGATGCCGCCCATGGTAATCGGTTTCGCCAGGTGATCCTCTTCCGTTACCTCCTCGGTCTGGTCTGAGTCAGCTTTAGTCCGCACTCGCTTATAAATCACCTTGGCGGGTAGACCTTCCCTGGCGGCAAACTCATATTCAATGGAGGAGCCGTCGGGATATGTCAGCCGGACTGTCTCATTGCGCCGGGCCAGCCCCGCCTCGCGTCTGCCCACATAACTTAGCGAGGCGCCGTCTTTTTTCCACCAGCCGCGCAGGAGGTTTTCAATACTCGTCCGCATACTCCTCTTGAAGTCCGCGATCTGACCGGCCTTCATGTCGGTTAAGGTCTTGGTGGCGCCATCATAGACCCATCCGGTCTCTCCCGTGTTGGTTTGAATTGTGCGAATCCCGCTGGAGGTAAACTCCGTGCGTTCCCGGTCGGGAAACACCAGGTAGTCAAGAAACCGCGTGGGAGTTTGGGGCTGCTTGTCCTGAAAGGGTGTGTAGAAGCCACGACCGATAACTGTCGTCACGCTCAAATATGAGTTGCCGCCCGATACTTCGATGGCCCGGGCGATGATAGCCTCGGCCTTGGGATCCGGGACTGCGGTTTTAGCAACGGTCGTCCCAGATTGCGCCTCCAGGCCCAGAGGCAAACAGCAAAGTAATATCCCGCACAGAATAGGTTTAGGGATTGTCCTTCGGAAGCGATTTAGAATTGTCATAGTCAAAATGAATAAAACCCGGTTCCCGAAATCACGCCAAGGGACACGAAGGACTTATTCGTGCCTGTTCGTGTGATTTCCTGGATCATCGCTCTTCCAATCTTCCTTAAAGGCTGACCTCACAAAGAAAAGAAAGGGCTTCAATGACACCTTTGAAGCCCTTCACTTTAGTCCCCTTCAACGCGGGACAAGTCCCACGTGTGGGTGTTAGTTTAAGCTTGCGTTAGTCCCGGCGACAGGCTTGACCACTGTTTCGCCATCTTCCACATCAACCACAAAGTTGGATGCAGTTTTCCACAATGCAGTGATCGGAAGTTTTACTTTCTCGTCGATGTGGCGTTTCAAAAAGCGCGCCCCATACTTGGTGTTGAATCCCTTCTCAGTCAAAAAGTTGAGAGCTTCTTCAGTGACGCTGATGTCTTTCCCCTGCCGCTGCATCTGGCGCTGAAGCTTGTTCAGATAGAGCCCGGCGATGCTCCGCACTTCGTCCATGGTCAGCGGTGCGAATACAATGATCTCGTCGATTCGATTGCGAAACTCCGGCGAGAAACGATGCTCGGAAGCCTTCAGTACCTCGTTCTTAACAACGCGGAAGTCCTGGGCAGTCTTCACTCCAAACCCGAGCGGCTTCTCAAACTTCTTAAAGCTGTCTGACCCGAGGTTGGACGTCATAATCACGATTGCATCGGACAGGTAAACCTTCTTGCCGCGTCCGTCTGTCAGCCACCCTTCGTCGAAGGCCTGGAGAAACAGGTTCATCAAGTAGGGCGAGGCTTTTTCCACTTCGTCCAGCAACAGGACGGTATAAGGGTTCTCGCGGAGCTGCTCAGTCAAGATTCCGCCTCGTTCGGAACCGACGATACCGCGCGGCATACCAATCAGTTTTTCAATCGAGACAGTCCCATCGCTGTACTCAGACATGTCGATGCGCACCATCTTCTCTTCGTCGCCAAACATGAATTCGGCCACGGCCTTGGCCAACTCGGTCTTACCGACGCCGGTGGGGCCAAGGAACAGCAATACGCCGTCAGGTTTGTAATGCGACTCTTTCAGCGGACCCTTGTTAAGTCGCAATCGTTGCGCTACGGCCTTGATAGCCGCCTTCTGTCCGATGACGCGCTGCGACAACATCGCTTCGGTCATCGAGAACCGCTCGCTCGTATCGCGAAAGATCATGTCACGGGGAATCCGCGACTCCTGCGAAATCACGTCAATCACGTGTTCCGGCTTCACCACCATCGTTTGCGGCTCATTGATTTCCACCTTGACTGCGGCGGTATCCAGCCAGCCAATGGCTTTATCGGGGAGGTGGAGATTGCGAATGTACTTCGGCGCCATCTCCAGGGCTATGTTAATGGCCTCGTCAGAGATCTTGACTGAGTAGTTCTTCTCCAGCCGCGGGCGAAGTCCCAGCAAAATTTCGCGGGTTTCGCTGATGGAGGGCTCCACCACTTTCACCAGCCGGAAACGGCGGGCCAGTGCTTCATCTTCTCCGATCGACTCCTTGTACTCCGTCAGCGTAGTGGCGCCAATGATGCGCATGTCGCCACGAGCTAGCGCCGACTTGAACATGTTAGCCGCATCCGACGAAGTGCCCAGCGCTGCTCCGGCGCCAATGATCGTGTGCGCTTCGTCGATGAACAGAATCAGATTGTCTCGTTCCTTGACCTCATCGATGATGCCTTTGATCCGCTCCTCAAACATGCCGCGCAGCATGGTGCCGGCGACAATGCCTCCCATTTGCAGTTGGACCACATGCGATCCACGCAAACGGGCCGGAACTTTTTCCGGCTCCATTTCGATCAGGCGAGCCAAACCTTCCACCACCGCTGTCTTTCCCACTCCCGGTTCACCGACGAGCATGGGTGAGTTTGCCCGCTCGCGATGGCAGAGAATCTCAACCATCTGCTGAATCTCTTTTTCCCGGCCAATCGTGGGGACAATCTTGTCTGCCCGCGCCAGGCGATTTAGCGAGACGCCAAAATGCTTCAGGTAAGGAGGCAGCTCAAATTTCTTTCGATACTGTTCTTCTTCGCGCTCGCGTTTGTTCACCTGGGCCTGAACATTCTCGGCGACGGCATCCGGATTCGCGCCCATATTTCTCAAGACCTCAACGAAGAGACTGTCCTGGCTGGTTAGAGCCGAAAATATATCGGTAGCTTCGATTGTCTTGCGGCCCTGAGCGCGGGCACGCTCCATGGCTCGTTTAAAAAGATCAGTGGTATCAGGAGAAATCCGGAAGCCTTTGCCGACATGTTGCGGGCGGGTCGTTTCGAGTCGCTTATCAATCGCCACCTTAACCACGATGGGATCCAGCGAAAGCTCCCGCATGGTTGAATTGAACATATCAGGCTCTTCATGCATGAGCGCTTGAAGAATATGCTCAACTGCCACGAAGTTCTGATCACGCTGACGCGACTCGCTCAGCGCGTGTTCGAGTATTCGTTGCCCACTTTCACCAAACTTGTCTTTATAAGATCCTAAATCAACCATGTTCTTGCCCTACAAACTCCCGGGGAACGTGGCAGCACGCTTTCGTGTTAACCAGTTACCGTTTTTCAAGCCACCCTTTTCCAAACCAACCTCTCAGTGAGGTTGGATGTCGCGAGCATATTCGCCGTTGCGTTTCAATGCAATAGCAATCATCCCCGGACGAACACAGCAAATCTGCGGCCAAGACGAGTCAGAACCACCGATGTTTAGCGGTTGTATCGATCCGTTAACCGCCCGCTAACGCAAGCAGCTTTGACAACCCACTAACTCCGGCAGTTCTGATGACTCCGCCCGCGAGCGCTTCCGCCAACTTTGTGCGAAATACCCTGGCTCGATTTGATTCTTTAGTAATCGTAGTCCTCTCCGCCGCCTGGCATTGGGGGGCCGGACTTCTTTGGTTCCGGGGCGTCGCAAACCGCCGCCTCGGTTGTTAGTAATAACCCGGCAATCGAAGCTGCGTTTTGCAGTGCCGTTCGAACGACTTTGGTAGGATCGATTATTCCGGCCGCGATCAGATCCTCATATTCGCCCGTAGCGGCGTTGTATCCTTTGTTGCCCTTCAGATCCCGGACCCTACCGACCACTACGGCTCCCTCGAGACCTGCATTTTCAGCGATCCTTCGCAATGGTTCCTCGAGCGCGCGTCTGACAATTCTGACTCCGGTGAGAATATCTGAATCCTCGTTTGAGAGTTTATCCAGAACGGAAGCGGCCCGAAACAGAGCCAGGCCCCCACCCGGAACGGTGCCTTCCTGGGCGGCCGCCTTCGTGGCGTTGAGCGCATCTTCGACGCGCATTTTGACTTCCTTCATCGCCATCTCAGTTGGAGCGCCGACCTTTACCACGGCCACGCCACCGGCGAGTTTGGCAAGTCGCTCCTGAAGCTTTTCGCGGTCGTATTCAGAAGTAGATTCTTCGATCTGTCTCCGAATAGTCGCCACGCGGCCCTGGATCGCCTTGGAGTCCCCACCACCTTCAACAACGGTCGTATTGTCTTTGTCGACGATTACGCGCTTGGCTGTACCCAGATCGGACAACTGGACGTTTTCGAGTTTGACTCCCAGATCCTCTGTGATCACTCGGGCGCCCGTTACGATCGCCAAATCCTCGAGGATAGCTTTCCGTCGGTCCCCAAATGCCGGTGCTTTCACCGCGCAAACTTTGATCGTCCCGCGCAGCTTGTTAACTACGAGAGTGGCCAGGGCATCACCTTCGATATCCTCGGCGACGATCAGCAGGGGCCGTCCGCCGCCCGCCGCCTGTTCAAGGATTGGAAGCAGATCGCGCATCGCCGAAATCTTCTTCTCATGAAGCAGAATTAACGGATTGTCCAGGGAGCATTCCATCCGGTCTTGATTGGTGACGAAGTAGGGCGACAGATAGCCGCGATCAAACTGCATCCCTTCCACAATGTCGAGTTCCGTTTGCAGGCCCTTGGCCTCTTCAACCGTGACCACACCGTCTTTGCCGACCTTCTCCATTGCCTCTGAGATAAGCTCGCCAATTTGGCGGTCATTGTTGGCCGACACACTGGCAACGTTCATCAAGTCTTCTTTGCTTTTTACTTTTCGGGAAATGCGCTCGAGTTCCCTGACCACTTCGTCTGTTGCCAGCTGAATTCCGCGCTGCACTGACGTCGGGTTAGCGCCGGCGGCTACATTTCTGACGCCCTCGCGGTAAATCGCCTGAGCCAGGACCGTGGCGGTGGTCGTACCGTCGCCAGCGGTTTCGTTGGTCTTCACGGCAACTTCGCGCACCATCTGCGCGCCCATGTTTTCGTACTTGTCCTTAAGGTCGATTTCTTTGGCGACCGTGACTCCGTCTTTGGTAATGACCGGGGCACCATACTTCTTGCCGATCACGACATTGCGTCCCTTCGGACCGAGGGTCACGCGTACGGCATTTGCTAACGTGTTCACCCCTTGCAACATTGCATCGCGCGCTTCTTCGCGAAACTTCATCTGTTTTGCAGCCACTCTCGTTTCTCCTTTAGTTTCCGGTAACGCAAACTGTTAGTTTGCGGCGTTTTTTCCGCTCTATCTCTCAAGTCAGTTGATTACTCGTCAACCTTCGCAAACTAACAGTTTGCTTTACGCCTTGTTTGCTTTTGCCGTGTGGCGTCCTACCTTCACGCGGGCCGGCCGTAGCAGACGGTCGCCAATCTTGTAGCCACGGGCATAGTCGGCGACAACTTTGCCCTCATCCTTAGGTTCTACTTCCACCGTCTCGATCGCATCGTGTAACTCCGGGTCGAACGGTTGACCCACCGCGTCGATCGGCTCAACGCCGGCCGCGGCAAGTGCGTTTTCGAAACTCGATGCCGTCTGGCGGATACCCTCGGCAATAACTTCTGGCGCGCTACCAGTCGCAGCAGCTTCAGTGGCGCGTTGTAAATTGTCGATCACCGGCAGTAGACCCGCGATGAAGTTGGCCTTTTCCCGATGGGCGCGTTCATCTGCGGCGCGGTTGAGTCTTTGGCGGGTCTCATCAGTTTCGCTTTGGAGCTGTTTTCGCAGTTGATCAAAACGTGATTGCACCTCCAGGAGTTTCTGCTCCGCGGCTCGAGTGCGCCCTTCCAGCTCTTCTACATAGCTTGGCTTGAGATTCGGCACTTCGGTCCGCGGGTCATCGCCAGTTTCTGCCTCGTCGTCCAATTGAATCCGGCGTCTATCCGTGACCCGGATCTCCGGCTCATCCGCATTTCTGTCTTTGTGCTCTCTACCGAAAAAATCTTTAGCCATGCGCTCCCTTACTTTCAAATTGATTTCCCTACAAAACTTTTATCTCAACCCGCTGAGCCTTCCGCTCCGCGCGCTTGGGAAGATGAACCTGCAGAACACCATCCCGATAGTCCGCCTTAATTCCTTTTTGATCAACCGAAGCGGGGACGCTAAAGGTCCGGAGGAACTTCCCTCGCGGACGCTCAGCCCGATGCTGCCTGGCTTCCAAATCGGCCTTCTGGCCTCGAATTGCGAGGGTGTCGTCGTCCACACTGATGTCCAGGGTGGAACGATCGATACCTGGAAGGTCGACCGCCACTATGTACGACTTGTCGTTTTCGTAAACGTCTGCTGCTGGATACCAGTCGGCGCCTTCGACCTCGTCGGTTGCGTTATCCTGCGCCCGGCGCTGGGTCGCATCTTCAAACAAACGATTCATTCGATCCTGCAAAGACACCAGATCGTTTAAGGGATTCCACTGTGCCATTTTCGATTCCTCTAAAATCCGCGGACTGTCCGACGTTTATTTTGTCTTCGCTCGTACAAGTCACGTTTACGATGCATTCGTTTCCCAATAAAGTCTCTTTGCCCACGAGTACGACAAACTAAAGTGGGTCGAAACAATCAACCCCTATGCTGCGGCCGCTGCAGCCTCTGATTTGATCTCCATCTGGTCGCCGTCCGCCGTCGCAGTCACAATCTGGCCAGCCAGGATCTCGCCGTTGAGGAGTTTTACTGCCAGCGGGTTTTGTACCAGTGTCTGAATCGCTCGCCTTAGTGGCCGTGCTCCATAGTTTGGATCGTAGCCTTCGCGAGCCAGGAGCTGTCGCGCCGAGTCGTCCAATACCAACTGGATCCCGCGTTCCTTCAACATCGCGCGCAAGCGTTCCAATTGCACGTCGATAATTTGGGCTATCTGTTCGCGCGAAAGCTGGTGGAAGATGACAATGTCATCAATCCGGTTAAGGAATTCGGGTTTGAAGTTTGCCCTCAACTCCTCCATCACCGCCTCGCGTATTTGCTTCTCATCTTGGTCAGCTTCCTGTATTTCCCGCGAGCCCAGGTTTGACGTCATGATCAGGACAGTATTCTTGAAATCAACGGTCCGACCCTTGGCGTCGGTGAGCCGCCCGTCGTCAAGAATCTGTAGCAGCACATTGAACACATCCGAATGTGCCTTCTCGATCTCGTCAAACAGCACCACTGCATAAGGCCGGCGGCGAATTGCTTCCGTCAACTGGCCACCCTCCTCATAACCTACATAACCGGGGGGCGCACCGATCATGCGCGCTACCGCATGCTTCTCCATGTATTCAGACATGTCGAGCCGGATCATTGCGTGCTCGTCGTCAAAAAGAAATTCCGCCAGGGCCCGCGCGGTTTCGGTTTTGCCGACTCCGGTAGGCCCGAGGAAAATAAAAGAACCCACTGGACGATTAGGATCCTGCAAACCCGCGCGCGCACGGCGCACCGCATTGGCGACCGCCTCGAGCGCTTCGTCCTGACCGATCACGCGTTTACTGAGGCGATCTTCCATGTTCACTAATTTCTGCATCTCGCCTTCGAGCATCTTTGAAACCGGAATGCCCGTCCACTTAGCTACAACCTCAGCCACGTCCTCCTCATCAACCTCTTCCTTAAGCATCACACCGTCTTTTTGGAAGTTCGCGAGCTTCTCCTGCTCCTCAACAAACTTTCGTTCCAACTCCGGAATTTGCCCATACTGCAACTCAGAAGCCCGGGCCAGGTCGCCGGCATTTCGGGCCTGATCGAGTTGCAACCTAAGCTGTTCCAACTCTGCTTTGGCCATACGCATCCGCTCAATGGCTTCTTTCTCCGACTGCCATTTCGCCTTCATACCCGAAGACTTTTCACGAAGGTCAGCAATCCTTTGTTCAATCTCGCGCAAACGCGACTTAGACCGCTCGTCTTCCTCGCGTTGTAACGCCTGGCGCTCGATCTCTAATTGGAGAATCTCGCGTTCCAGTTGATCTATCTCCTGGGGGAGCGAATCGATTTCGATTCTGAGTCGAGAAGCGGCTTCGTCAATCAGGTCGATAGCCTTGTCAGGCAGGAAGCGATCAGTGATATAACGGTTTGAAAGAGTGGCCGCGGCCACGATGGCCGAGTCCTTAATACGAACTCCATGGTGGACCTCATATCGCTCTTTCAGTCCCCGCAAAATTGCGATCGCATCTTCAACGCTGGGTTCGCCAACGTAGATCTGCTGGAAACGTCGCTCCAGGGCTGCGTCCTTCTCAATATATTTTTTGTACTCGTTGAGGGTGGTGGCGCCAACACAACGCAGTTCCCCACGTGCGAGCGCAGGCTTCAACATGTTCGAGGCATCGATGGCGCCCTCAGCGGCCCCGGCTCCGACCAACGTATGAAGCTCATCGATAAAGAGGATGATCTGTCCCCGGGCGTTCTCAATTTCCTTTAGGACTGCCTTTAATCTGTCTTCAAACTCACCGCGATATTTTGCGCCGGCCAACATCGAGCCGAGATCGAGACCCACCAACCTCTTGTTTCTTAGGGTCTCAGGAACGTCGCCCGAAACGATCCGCTGGGCCAGGCCTTCGACGATGGCGGTTTTGCCAACCCCGGGCTCTCCTATGAGTACCGGATTGTTCTTGGTGCGCCGTGAAAGTACCTGGATGGTCCTCCGTATCTCATCGTCGCGACCGATTACCGGATCGAGCTTACCCTTGCGCGCGAGTTCAGTTAAGTCGCGAGCGTACTTTGAGAGCGACTGGTAATTCTGCTCAGCATTCGGGTCCGTTATCTTCGATCCACCACGCATCTGCTCAATAACCTTGAGCAGGTCGTCGCGCTTCACTCCGTGCTGCCGAAGAAGCTTTCCCGCCTCCCCGTCCTTTTCGTCGGCGATGGCCAGGAGGAGATGCTCGGTCGAGTTAAACTCGTCCTGCATTTTGTCAGCTAGCTTTTGAGTGGCCGTGAAAATCTGACTTAGTCGCGGACTGAAATACTGCTGGCCACCCTCGACCCGGGGGAAACGGGAAATTGCTGCCTGAGTGTCATTGAGCACGACCGGAAGATTCACTGCCAGCTTCCCGAGAATTGGGCGCACCGTACCTTCCGGCTGCTCAAGCATTGCGGCGAGCAGATGCTCCGGTTCGACTTGCTGATTCTGGTTTCTCTCCGCGAGCTCGATGGCCGACTGGATGGCTTCCTGAGCTCTAAGCGTAAATTTGTCTAGGCGCATGTAATCTCTGGTTTTCTAAGTCGCTAATTCAAAAGCGGGGGCTTCTGGTAGCTATTGCCTTTGCCCATTACGCCCCGCCTTCACATTGTCAGTCCTGACGGAGGGTCAGCTGCCACTGGCAGCCTTGGACTTCTCCGAATTGACGTTCTCTGGTTTCGCTTCGATTGTCTTAGCTGAGCTAGCGGAGCCCTCACCGCTTATCTGAATGCGGCGTGCCTTCGTTTCCTCTCGCTTTGGCAAGCTCACTCGCAAAACGCCGTTGCGGTATTCCGCAGTGGCTCCATCCGCTGAAACGGTCTGCGGCAAGGTAAAGGAACGAGTAAACGAACCGTAAGATCGCTCGACGCGATGGTAATTATCACCGTCGTCCTGCTTCTCGAATTGCCGCTCACCCCGCAAAGTAATTACGTTGTTCTCTACGGAGAGGTCAAAATCCTCTCGGTTCATCCCGGGAAGTTCAGCCTCAAGCACGATGTGGTCTTTGTTTTCGTAGATATCGACACTGGGATTCCAGGCGCCTCGACCAATCCCTTCCTCGCCAAACCCGCGGGTCAGGTTCGTCGAAAAAAGGCGATTCACTTCTTCCTGTAATGTCCTCAAGTCGCGAAAAGGGTCATAGCGAACTATAGTCATCGGATCTTTCCTCCTAATTTCATTGAGGCTCACACCGCAGCAAGCTCGAATGATTCAGGGCCCGCGTTTCTGTGAGCGTGCCGGGATAATAATATGTGAGTGATGAGCTGTCAAGTTAGCGGATGGCGGATAAAGGCCAATGAAATCAGCTCAAAAACGGGATGTTTTTCGGAGAAGGGGATGTGATGTGGCGAGGGCGGGAGCTACTTCATTCCGAAGAAACGCTTGATTGAGGAAAGCAGCCCAGCGGATTCGTCCCGCTCGGAGCTGGAAGAGTCCTGGGAGGCAGCGAGGCCCTGGCGGCGCTCCGCGATGATGTGGCTGAGCGACTCGACGAGATCCGGATTGTTATCGAAAACACGCTTCATCGCAGCGTGTCCAATCTCCAGCACCTCCGTTTCCTCGATCGCTATGATACTGGCAGTCCTGGGTTCTCCAGTGAACAGCGCCATCTCTCCGAAGAAGGCACCCTCGCTGAGGGTTGCGACGGTACGAGCGCGGCCGCTTTCGCTGATTTGGACGCTTACCCGACCGCTGTGTACCACAAACATGGATGAGCCGGGATCTCCCGCCCGAATAACGGTTTCACCCGGGGCGAAAACGTGGTTGGTCGCAGCCTGGGCCAGCATTGCCGTCTCTTCAGAGGAAAGCGGGGCAAAGATATCGACTGCACCGAGCCGCTCGACAATGGCACTCTCCTCACCTGCTCGCATTCCTGCCTTAGCCGTTCTCTCTATCAGCAGGGTCCGAGTTGGATAGGCAAAGTTTAGTTTGGCGCGACGGAACGCATACCAGATTCGTTGGCGTATCAGGGCGTCCGTGTCGTTGTATTTGGCGTAGTCGTTGAGCCAGTACTTCACTTCATAATCGACACCATTGTCGCCAAGATTTCGAATGCGCACGATGGGAGTTATCTTCTGCGATACATTGTCCGCCTCGCGCACAGCTTCTCTGACAACATGGATGGTCTTGGCGGGAGAATCCGAATAGAGCGCATTAAAGAACACGAGCCGGGCGTTCAGATTTTCTCGTGGGCAAACCTCAATCGGCTCCCTGGCGGCTGTGCTGTTGCTTATGAGGACCACATGATTTTGAAAGGTCCTAATCTTGACGGCCCGCCAGGTTATCTCTTCGACCACGCCCGTGTGGCCCTGCACGCCGACGGTGATTACGTCGCCAACCTGAAAAGGTCGATCTGCCTGTAGCGAGATGCCTGCGAAGAAGTTTCCCAGTGTGTCCTGAAGCGCCAGGCCCAGGATTACGCCGAAGATCGCTGAGGTGGTTAGAAGCGCCCCGAGATTTGCTTTGGGAAATATGAAAGTGAAGATAACGAAGAACAGGGCGGTGAAAGCGATTATGGAAAAAACATTTCGGACCAAAGTCGGTGCTTCAAATCCCTGGCGAAACCGGAATATGAGTCCGAAGAAAACCGAGTTGAGCGCACGCACTATCAGGTAAGCAAGAATCGCAAAGAGGACGAGACGGAGCACGCCGATGATGTTGCCCGCCTGGGGAGCGAGATCCTCCATGCCCGCTTGCGGTGCGAGATCCCCCAGCCGAGCAATCAACAGTTCACGGAGCGCCTGGTCAAAATGAAAGACGAGGTAAAGCGCCAACACCACGATTGCGGTGGCGATGAAGAAGAGTGCTAATTTATTTTTTGAGCGAGTGCGAGCCACTTTGGTTGCTGAAGTTTCTGCCGACGAAACTCTGGCGTTTTGGACTCCTAGAAAGCCCTATTCTTTTACCACTGATTTTCAGCCTTGGCGAGATGAATAACTACGCTTGGCCGCCCACGAGGGCGAGTTAGAATTGCAGAAGATTCGGGAAAAGTGTGACCAGTATGTAAAGCACTGACAAGGCGGTAACGATCACCGCGGTCGCCCAGGCCCCAATATTATAGAGGGGGCCATTCACCTGTGCCCCCATTAAGTCGCGATTGTTTACCAGGCGCAGGATAGCAAAAAGAATGATGGGAAGGAGCAATCCATTAATCACCTGGGTCACCAGCAGTACGCGAATCAGTGGCAAATTGGGTATGACGGCAATGGCTGCTCCGACGGCGACCAGAAAGGTAAAGACACCGATGAAGATTGGCGCCTCGCGGAAACTGCGGGAGACGCCTTTCTCAAAACCCAGGGCCTCGCTGATCGAATAGGCGGTCGCCAATGGCAATACTCCAGCGGCCAACATTGAAGCGCCAAACAGCCCAATCGCAAACAAGCTTTCCGCATAGGAACCGGCAAGGGGTCGGAGTGCGCGGGCTGCGTCCGCGGCGCTCTCGATGTGGAGTCCATGTTGGTGAAGAGTTGCGCCAGTGGATACTACGATGAAGAAGACCACCAGGATGGCGAGCACCGTTCCGACCCAGACGTCCTTTCTGGTTCGGGAGTAGTTTTCGAGGGTCACGCCTTTTTCGACCACCGACGATTGAACATAGACCTGCATGTAGGGCGAAATTGTTGTGCCCACGACCGCGACAAACGTGAACAGGTAGGCCTGGTCGAAACTAAAGCTTGGGCGAACCAGCCCCACCGCTACCTCCCCCCAGTCTGGCTTAGCCAGAAAGGCCGACACGATATAGCCAAGGAAGACCAAAGACATCAGCAGAAAGACGCGTTCCACCCGTTGATAGGAGCTCTTAACCACGAGCCACCAGATCGCAACAGCAGAAATCGGCACAGAAATAAAGCGGGGTACACCGAACAGTTCGGTGGCGGCAGCGATGCCGACAAATTCGGAAACCGTTACGCCGCCATTGGCGATAAGGAGCGCCAGCATGATAAACGCGGTCCAGCGCACGCCAAATCGTTCGCGAATTAGATCTGACAGGCCCTTGCCTGTGACGGCCCCCATGCGAGCGCACATCTCCTGGACCAGTCCGAGGCTGATGGTGATTGGAATGAGTATCCAGAGGAGGCGATACCCATGTTCGGCGCCGACCGAAGCAAAGGTTGCGATTCCACCCGCGTCATTGCCGGCGCTGGCCGCAATCATTCCGGGGCCCAGAATAGCCAGGTAGCCAAGCAGCTTCCGCCGTCTGGTCAGCGTGTCGCGTACACCCCGGCTGCGCCGCAATAGGCGTCGCCCGGTGAGTCTTACCGCTTCGCGTGATGCCGGCACTTGGAGGTTCTCCGTCGGTCATGGCTTTGGGCTGAAAGAAGAATTTAAGATCTGAGATTTGAGATCACAGATCTGACATCTGAAAATAAAAGCTGAAAACAGAATCCCGGATCTGAAATCTGAAATTTAGATCTGAAGTCTGAGATCTGAGATCACAGATCTGAAATTTGAGATCTCTACCCGATGAATCTCGGCAAACGTTGCCGCCAGTCTTTCGGCAACAGAATTTCCATCGCGTCGTCCACAGTGATGATTCCCAGAATATCACCTGCCTCATCCATGACCGGCAGGGCCAGCAGGTTATACTCGGCAATTCTTTGGGCCACTTCACCGGCGGCTTCGTCTGGATGCGCGTTTTGAAACTCAGTGCGCATGACCTCCGACAGCGGTACCGAAGGATCCGCGAGAATCAAACTGCGTAAGGCGATCACGCCCTGCAGTTTCCACGAACCCTCCCCTTCTACCACGTAGAGGTAGTAGATCATGTTGGGCGTTTCGGCCATCTCACGCAGTCGCGCCAGGGCCTCCCCGACAGTCAGCTCTCGGGGCAGCGTGACGAACTCCGTCGTCATCAGTCCCCCGGCCGTGTCATCTTCATAAGGTAGTAACTCGGCAACGTCAGCCTGCTCTTCGTCCTCCATCAGTCCGAGGAGCTCTTCAGCTTTCTCTTCCGGCAAATCACCCAAAACGTCGGCGGCTTCGTCTGGCGACATCCATTCGAGTATGTCAGCCGCGCGTTCTTCATCCATGTCTCCGATTATTCGCGCCTGCCGTTCGGAAGGCATCTCCTCGAGGGTTTCGGCCGCCGTCTCATCATCAAGAGATTCCACAACTTCGGAACCGTGATGATACGAGAGAGCTTCGGCCAACCTGGCGATTTCCACCGGATGGAGGCGTGCCAGTTTTCCACTGGAAGACTTGAGCTGCACGGTCGCCGCGTCAGTCGCG
>DATKIS010000242.1:0-2440 GCA_035543975.1 Pyrinomonadaceae bacterium | reverse complement strand
GCAATCGAACTCGGGGTGGAATTGACCAACAAGACTGATGTGACCTGCACAGTCATCAATGGAGGTGTCCTGGGAGAACGCAAGGGCATTAACTTGCCGGGAGTTTCACTGCCTATCGATTCTCTGACCGAGAAGGATCTGGCGGATTTGAAGTGGGCTGTCTCACAGAATGTTGACTACATCGCGCTTTCATTTGTTCGTCGGGCCGAGGATTGTTCGCGGGCGAAGACTCTTATTAGGGAAGCCGGCGGGAGGGCGCCTCTAATTGCAAAAATCGAGAAAGCCGAAGCCATCGACCATCTGGACGAAATCATTGAAACGGCTGATGCCGTAATGGTGGCCCGGGGGGATTTGGGAGTGGAAACGAGCGTGGAGCTCGTGCCGGTTTACCAAAAGCGGATCATTGAGAAGGCCGTGCTGGCCGGCAAAATGGTGATCACGGCGACGCAGATGCTGCAATCGATGGTCACCAGTCCCCGACCGACGCGGGCAGAGGCTTCGGACGTGGCTAATGCAGTTTGGGATGGAACTGATGCGCTGATGCTCTCGAATGAAACGGCGAGCGGGCTTTATCCGGTCCCAGCCGTCGAAACCATGTGTCGCATAATCGAATCAGCCGAATCCGGTCGAGCACCAGAGTTGGACAAGATTACAAAATGGGCGGGCCGGCAGTCGGGCCGCGTTAGTCGCGCACTTTGCGAAGCTGCCGCTTTCGCTGCGGAGGAAATGGGAACGAGAATAACTGCAGTATTGACGGAATCTGGGTTGATGGCCCGGCGGCTGTCAGCGCTGCGCCCCGATCAGCGAATCCTGGCCCTGACCAATTCTCAGGAAGTGCAAAACGAATTAGCGTTGATCTGGGGAGTTGAGTCGCTAATTATCCCCCAGGCCCGAACGACCGAAGAGATGCTGAGACTTGGCGAAAGGGTCCTGCTGGAAAGCGGTGCGGTAGATCGAGGCGAAATGATTGTGATTATGGCGGGACGACTATCCGGACTGGGACTCTCAAGCTCCGTCACACTCTTTACGGTTGCGGGGGACATCCACGAAACGGTCGCGTAGTTGGCGCGGCGAGTCGCGGATTTTGCTCAACCTTCGTGCTTTAGCTGAGGGTCTAAACTAAGCGGGTAATATTAGCGCCGCCGCTCAATCAGCGCGCAAAACTTCTTGAATGGTGTCTTTCAGCGAGGTCTCAGGCTTACTCAGACCCGGCGCCTGCTGGGGGTCGCGCCAGTTATCAAGAATTCCAACCTGATGTACGCACTGTAATGTGCAGGTAGGGGCACACCACTTCTCGGTCTTATACTCGCGATCGAAGTCCGCCATTGTGTAATCCTCCAGCTTAATTCCCGGATAGCCTTTTTGCTGGGAACACCAATGGACGAGGCCGTCTTCACAAATATAGAGATAGCGGGCGCCGGCGCGACAACGCCATTCGTAGGGTTTGCCTTCAGCGATGCTGTCCTGAAACCAGTTGAGGCGGGCGTGATCCTTGTTTCCCAGCTTCTTCACTTGCTGGAAGATGTCTTTCTCTTTTGGAGAAAGCGGCTTCAAAGTGCCGTCGCCATCATGGATAACCCCAACTGTAGTCGAGAATTTCAGTTCGACGGCGCGGCGAGCAACCGAAAGGGCATCTTCTGGGTTCTTTATTCCCCCGCCAATCACGGAATTAATGTTTACGTGAAAGTCGGCATACTCTGAAAGATACCGCAACTTCTTGTCGAGCACGCGCAGACTCTTTCGCGAAACCTCATCGGGCTCGACGTTATCAATGCTTATCTGCAAATACTCCAGACCGGCCTTGTTCAAACGCTTGATGCGATCGGGCGTGAAGTAGTAGCCATTTGAAATGAGGCCGGCAATCATGCCACGTTTACGAATCTGATGAATAACGTCATCCAGCTGGGGGTGCATCATTGGCTCGCCACCCGAGATAGTCACAATTGACGTTCCCAGTGCACCCAGCTTATCTACCCGTCGCTTCATCATCTCCAGTGGAACTGGAGACGACGTGTGATCATATTCATTGCAATAACCACAGGCGAGATTGCAGCGTCGCATCGGAATCAGGTGAGCGAGGACCGGATGCCGGGTCGACAGTAGGGCACGGCTGATAAAAGCAGCCTCACGAAGCTTTAACTTTACGAATTTACTTTTACGCATCTAGTCGGCAGGCCAGGAACCGAGTTCCTCAGCTACTGTTTTGAAAGCGAAGGATAGGCGACACCAGCGCCAAAAGGCAACCGCGTCCGCTGCGGCTTCGCTCACCAAAAATGGAAAGGGCTCTGATTAGAAATCCTCAGAGCCCCGTCCTTAAGTTTGTTTCGGCGAGCTAACCCTTAACGATTTTTACGTTTGAATCGAGCTTGATATTAAACTCGTCGCCGGAAATCTTCAGGTTTCTCTCGAGGCCGCTGAGGCGCATGGTGGTAGCGTCGTC
>DATKIS010000241.1:0-3486 GCA_035543975.1 Pyrinomonadaceae bacterium | reverse complement strand
CGGCATAGGGATGGCACTCCGTGGCCACCCCTCGTTACGAGAAACTCGACATAAAAGCCGGCTTGGATTAGGAGAATTGACCTTGAGTAGGGAGCTAACGAGGGGCGGCCACGGAGTGCCGCCGCTACAAATGTTTCTAAGGTCTTAACCCCGCGCGATCCCGACAGCAGCCTCGGACTCCGGATTGACCGTGCTCCAGAAACCGGCGTCAAGCCGCCGGATAACAAAGCGGCGTCAAGCCGCCGCACTCCACAGCGCCGCCGCACTCCACATGCCGCCGCACTCCAAAGCTGATTACTGCGACCACGGCGTGGGCTTGCGTTCCCATCGGTGCGGCCTGAGTTGTTCGACTAACGCCGTCGGCAAAGGTCCGGCATCGCTGGCTGCGATGTTGGATTCCACATGCCTCAACTGCCGCATACCCGGAATGATCGTGCTGACTGTTGGATTAGTAAGAATGAACCGCAGGGCCAACTCGGGCAAAGTGATGTGCGATGAATGCTCCTGATTCCACTCCTTTAGAAGCTTCTTCAAAAGCTCGGCGCGATCTACGCTGGCAATCAGGTTTTCAGGCACGAAGTAGGTGTTGCGCCAGTCGCCTTCGGGCCACTTGCTTTCTTTAGTAAGCGTGCCGGTGAGGGTTCCTTCGTCAAAAGGCACCCGGGCGATCACCGCTACCTTCATCTCTTCACACGCCGGGAAAAGGTCATCCTCCGGGTTTTGATCGAAGATGTTGTAAATGACCTGGACCGCATCAATCGCCCCGGTCTTGACCGCGCTCACGCCGTTCCAGGGTTCCCAGCGATTGATGCTGATGCCAATAGCATGCAGCAGGTGTTGGCTGCGCAGATCGTCAAGCTTGTACAACCAGCGATCATCTCGCAGCCAGTCGTCGTTCCAGGTATGAAACTGAACCAGATCAAAGCTCTCAAGACCGGCATTCTCGAGGCTGCGATGCACATACTCTTCAACGTGGTCCGGCGGGTAACTCTCCTTGAGCGTGGAACCTTCCCGGGCGGGCCACTCCTTATTCAAAGGCGGGACTTTCGTCGCCGTGTAGAGTCGTTTATCGCGGTTCGCGCGCACCGCCTGTCCCAGCAAATTCTCGCTATGGCCGTCGCCGTAGACGTAGGCAGTGTCGAAAAACGTGCAGCCCTGGTCGATGGCGGCCTGCAAAGACTCCAGCGATTGGTGATCGGAAGAGCCCGACCAGCCACCCATGCCCCACATCCCGTAACCGATGTCGCTCACCTGCCAGCCGGTGCGGCCGAATTGTCTGTTTTGCATAGTGGGAATATTAAGGCGGAAATGGTAATTCGTGAACTCAGGACGGGCTCTTAAGGTTTTGGGGGTGTCGTAATCTGGGAAATTCTTTCTGAGGCTTTGCGGCTCTTCGCGCACTTTGCAGTAGGAAAACCTCTCAAAAGGGATAACCGCAAAGAGCGCGAAGACCCGCAAAGTTTACGCAAAGAATTGAACTTAGGACCCTACTTACGGTTTGGAGAAGTACGTTTGAAGGTCTGTTGTGTGAGATGATTTGGCAACTGACGACCCCAGGGTGGCAACAAAGTCCGTTCATCCTGCACTTGTCTGAATTGAGGCAGTTCCCCCGCAAATTAGTCTCACAAAAGGAAAATTATGAATCGGATCATCTCGTTTTTAGTCTTAATTACCGTCCTGCTTTCGACGCTGGCGCCACTCTATGCACAGCAACTTCCCCAGACGCCCACGGACGATGTAGTCCGGATCTCGACCAATCTGGTTCAGATTGATGCGCTCGTCACCGACAAAGACGGCAATCCCCGGAAAGACCTCACGGCTGCCGATTTTGAGGTGCTTCAGGATGGGAAGCCGCAGAAGATAGTTTCAGTCACTTTTGTGAATACGGAAATTTCGGGCCAACCGGTGGCGCCGAAGACCACTGACAAGAAGGCCCCGGTGGCGCCGCCCATTCGTACGCGTCTGGAAACTGCCGGGCGGGTGCTGACGTTTGTGGTCGATGAT
The DNA here is from genome assembly GCA_035543975.1 of Pyrinomonadaceae bacterium. Classification (GTDB taxonomy): domain Bacteria; phylum Acidobacteriota; class Blastocatellia; order Pyrinomonadales; family Pyrinomonadaceae; genus PSRF01. The sequence continues at coordinate 1,482 of DATKIS010000241.1, read as the reverse complement.
GGGAATTGTGCTTCGTCCAGCGTTGGGATGATGGCGTCGCGCCAGGCGCTCGAAAAATTTGTTAACGAGCAAATGCGTCCCGACGATCTGGTGGCCATTTATCAAACCAGAAGCGGCAGCAGTGTCCTGCAGCAGTTTACGTCTGACAAAGCGCTCCTGATGAAAGTGGTTCGCAAAATTCGCTGGTATCCGCCGCGTGGAATATGTGGCAACGAGGCGACCGGTTCCTTTTTTGATCCTGTCAGAAGTAATACCAGCGGCCGCGTCAGCGATGGCCGGCAAGTAACATTTGAAAGCGAGATGGATCGAGCGAGTCGCAATCGGATTGAAAACCGCGCTCGGGACAATCAGGTCGTCGGGTTGATTGGCGTGCTCAGTTACATCACTCGCGGCCTCCAGAAAATTCCCGGACGGAAAACACTCTTTTTACTTTCCGACGGCATACCTTTGTTTGCTACTGAGTCGGAGCTAAGAGGTCCGGCTAACAGTCCAATGGCCACGATGAAGCTGGGCGACTCCCGCTTTGCCATGCTTGATCTAATCGATTCCGCTAATCGCGCCTCAGTAGTTTTCAATACGATTGATGTGCGCGGAGTGCTTAATTCGTTTGGCGAGACCAGCGTTCAGGATGACATTACCGGCATGGGTGGCAGGACTGGAAACATAAATGAGACCAGTAGGACTACCGCGAGCCGGAGTGCGGCCATTTCAAATTCGCAAAGCGGAATGAATTACCTGGCCAAGGAAACGGGCGGCAAGTTTTACGACGACATGAATGATCTGAACGTGCCGGTTCGTAACGCCCTCAACCTGGAAAAGGGCTACTACCTGATTGGCTACCAGCCAGACGAAGACACTTTCAAAGGGAAGCGTTACAACAAAATCGAAATCAAGGTAAAACGCCCCGACCTAAGTGTGCGGGCGCGCTCAGGCTTCTTTGGCGTGACCGACGAAAGTATGCAGCCTAAGAAGCGCAGTGGCGACAGTGAACTCTATGAGGCGATCGTTTCGCCTTTGCCCAACGCCGGCTTGGATCTCCGCCTTACTGCATTTTTCGGAAACACTGAGGCGGAAGGCAGTTTCGTGCGCACGTTTGTCTATATCGACGGATCCCAAATCTCGTTTGCCGATGAAGCGAATGGAATCAAGAAGGGCGTGTTTGATGTCGTCGCGGTAACTCTCAATGAGAAAAACGAAGTGGTCGAGGACTTTAATCGGACCCATACGATCCGGTTTCCGGCGGCAAACCTGGCGGACGTTAGTCGAAACGGATTGATTTACTCAGCCGATATTCCGGTCAAGAAACCCGGGGCCTACAACTTCCGGGTCGCAATTCGCGACGTTAATTCCAAACTGCTAGGTTCTGCCGGACAGCAGATTGAAGTGCCAGACTTGACGAAGAAGAAGCTCGCTTTGTTGGAGCTGACGATCGGTGAGGTCGTGGTGAAGGATGGCAAGCCGATCTTACCGGCGGTTGAGAAA
>DATKIS010000240.1:0-5420 GCA_035543975.1 Pyrinomonadaceae bacterium | reverse complement strand
GGTTAACTGATCCTTCAACTTTGGCGAAAGACTTGGCGGTTTCCGCCCCGAGATGTTCTTCAACCACCCGGGCGAGTACAGCGTCCGGACCCGCAAAGAGATCCACCAGGCTGAGGCCATATTTTTCCAGTAGCCGGCCCGTATGCCGCTCGATCATGGTTAGGCTCGAGCGAGGCAGAATTGGGGTAATGGGTCGATCGAGTAAACGATAGACTTCGCTGGTCTGGGCGAAGTAAGCGATTTCAGCGGCGCCTCCGTAGTAGGCGATCGTCGGCAGCAGATAGTCCTGGACCACCGCGCGCAGTGTGACGTTGGGGCTGAATCGTTCCGGGTGTGCCTGGGCCAGGGCGGAAAGTTCGTCAACCGTATAGGCCTGTTCGCCTGTCTTGGTTGAATATCTCCCGTCGGCGGATCGGGTCATCGCGTGGCGGGCCCCGGTTTCGTCGTGCATGAACAACGGAAAGGAATTTTCGGTGGCGGTGACCTGGGCGTGGTAACCGGCTTCAACCAGTCTCCGGCTCCGGGCTTCGATGGCCGAAGCAATTTCCGGTGCTCGCGCGGCTGCAGTCGCATAGAGCGGCGCCGCCAGAGTTTTCAATCTCTGGTCGAGCGGATCGAGCAGCACTAGTCCGTGACGACCCAGCAGCGCGGTTATCAGGCGGGCAAAAGCTTCGCCGTAACCAAGCCCCGGGCGATAGGCGTCTCGCAACACCGCTTCCAGATCCGGAGTGAATTCAGAAATCGGCAGGGTTTCCAGGAGTTGACTCAGAACTGCGTCGATCGAGTTGTCTATCACCACTCGACCTACCGGCTGTCCCTCCTGGTGTAACGCCGACGGGACCTCGACTTCGGCGAGCCGGCAATCGCGGGCGATGAATTCCGCCTTCGCCACCTCAGGGAAATCGTGATCCTCCGTCGCCATCCAGAAAACGGGGACCGCTTTGGTGTTGCGTTGGCTGAGGCAGAGCGCCAGCTTCACGGCCGAGAGCGCCTTGTAGATCGTGTAAAGCGGACCGGAAAACAGACCTACCTGCTGCCCTGAAACTACGGCAATGCAATCTGAATCGCGAAGCAACTGGATATTTCTTAACGTCTCCTCGCCGGCACCCCAGGTTGAGTTCATGTCGGCGAGTGCGTCACACAACAAGGTGCGGTCGGTTTTATAGCCGGCCAGGACTCTGGCCGCACGGCCGGGAAGTTCGTGGTGAAAACGCACTGCCTCCGGATAAAACTCGCGGAGCGCGAGGGGGTCGCGCAGGTAGTCGAGGAAGAGGCGCGACTGTTGCGGAATGCGATCGAAAGGAAGAGTTTCGACTCGCAGACCGGATTCTTCCGGGGTGCTGAAACAAGCAGTTTCCGCGGTGCTCAATTGATGGTTACTCCTGGGAAAAGCATCTGAAGCGCATTCTACGCAGGATGTGCGTGATGTACCAGCGATGGCAACCCTTCCCTTGGCAGGTCGGCCAGGGCCTCAGTTAAAAACCTGCGAAAGAAATTCCTTGGTGCCCGCCGGGCCGGTTATCTCCAGCTGCATCGGACCCTCGCCCGGTTCGATAGTCAGCTGAAACTTTAGGAAAGGGCAGCACTGACGCTCGGTTTCAATGAGGTGAGCCAGCTCCGCTATCTTTACCCCACTCGCCGGAAACTGGTAAGCGTAGCCGCTCTCAAGTTCCTGCACAGCCGACGCCGCACCTCTGACTTTCTGCAAAATGGTTTCCCGGCGTTGGCGGAGCTCGGCGTCGGAGAGGATACAAGCGATTGGTAGGGCTAGTTCTGACATCGGCACTCAACCCATAAAACTGACGATCCACTAACCCGCACGAAATCGCACTAACTTTCCCTGGTGTAATTTCGTGTCATTTCGTGGATCGGTTCTTCGTTCATCGCTTGCGAGGCCGCCTCTAAAAGGCTTCGAATCTCTTCGCGCGCCTCATCGTTTGGCGCCCGCAGCGGCGCGCGAACGGCCCCGCCGGCGAACCCTTTCATCTCCAGCGCCGCCTTAAGCCCACCAATGCCAAAGCGTGTGGTTACCGCCGCGGCCAGCGGGGTCAGCGCTTCCTGCAATCTCGCCGCGCGATCGCTATCTCCCGATCGATGCGCGTGAAAGATTTCCAGGCACAGATCAAAAGCCACACAGCCAACGGCCAGGATTCCGCCAGAGGCGCCGGCGCGAAGTGCCGGTTGGAACACCGTACCGTTGCCAGTGAGCACGGCAAAATCTTCAGGGACCAGTCTGACTGTTTCCGCCAATCCCTCAACGTCCGCAGAGCTGTCCTTTATCCCAATGATGTTTTCGTGTTCACTAAGGCGCGCCACCGTCTCTGGTTCAATCTTTATTCCCGTCAACGCCGGCATGCTGTAGAGAATCACCGGGACCGGAGACGAATCAGCCACCGCCAGGTAATGTGAAACCAAGGCCGGCTGGGTGATCGCTGTGCGGTAGAAGCTAGGCGTGATTACCAGCACTGCCTCCGCACCGGCATCCTCAGCCAGTTTGCCTTCTTTGATGGTGCCTAGCGTACTCTGTTGCCCGACCCCCACAATGAATGCCAAGTCACGGGGCACTGCTTCTCGCGCGGTGGCGATCACCTGCACATACTCGGATTCATCGAGATGCACGCGTTCGCCGGTGGAACCCAGCATGACATACCCGTCAATTCCGGTCGTATTCCACGATGCAATGTTTGATTTCAGATGGGGCCAGGCCAGATCGCCGTTTTCGCTGAAAGGTGTGGGTAGGGGAAGAAGCAGGCCACGCAGTCTTTCTGAGAGACTGCGTAAACGAAGGTCATTGATATCTCGTTGGCTATCTTGCAAGACGTGGGATTATAGCCATGGCATTGCAATGCAAGCAAAGCGATGTCATTTCCAGTAGTGGGCTTAAGTTCACCCTTTGCGCGACCTTTGCGTTCTTGGCGCTCTTTGCGGTTAATTGTTTTCCGGCTTTTTTACCGCAAAGCACGCAAAGAACCGCAAAGGTGCGCCAAGAAATTCTGCAGCCGGCTCAGAAACTAATCCCCAGCAGGAATTTCACACTCGCCACCTGCCCGTTCTCCAGAGTTATGTTCAGCGAACTATCCAGGCTGGCTGACCCCAAACGAATATCGACATTTACAGTCAGCGCTACCGTGTTAGTGGCGGAATTGCTCGCGAAAGTCCACTGAATCGTTCCGTTCTTCATCGTAATGGCGCCGGAAAAGCCAAACGTAGTCGTGACCTTATTTGGGTTTTGCGGATCGCCACCGCGAGTTTGCTCAAAGGTGAACCCCACCTGCACTCCAGTGGAACCGTGCACGCCTCGAAACATCCCGCGAATAGCGAACGTGCTGGCGCCAACCGTCCCGTCCTGTTTCTTTATCAACAGTTCGAGATCGCCGGTGAAATTCTTCTTGTTGACCATCGCGCCGAAGGTGAAGGTGGTCGAACCGACTTGCTGGGCGCCGGTGCCCGAGACCTGCCGGTCGATCCCATACGTCACCACGAAGTCCGGGCTGATTGCCATGGTGCCGACAAACTGAATTTGACGGGTTTGGCCGGCCCGGTCGTATTGGTACATCAACTGATTGTTGCTCCGATTGATCGCCACCCCCTGTGGTAACTCAAAGGTCCCGGTGCGTGCCGTGCCGTCGGCGGCCGGTTCCAGTTGATACTTGAATCTCACGCGCGGCTTGCCGTCGGCATCGACAAAGGACTCCCAGGTGCCGACAAAGCCAAACACGGAGGCCGCCAACTGGTTTTTCTTGTCCACGAAGTGATACATAAACCGGCTGCGCGGATCGAAGAAGAAACCATCGATCACTGATTTCACACCATTGATCGTGATGCTCAGCAGGTGATCGTTGCTGACGGCCCAATCACCGCGCAATTGAAAGGTGAAGATCTGACCCGGGGTGGGCCTGACATTTAACACCCCATTCACTGTTGAGTAGAAGGGCTGCACGCCGGGCACCTTGTTGAAGTCCATTACGGTCGCGCCACCCGCCGAAAGCACCAGATGGTTGTCCGGATTGAACTGCCAACTTACGTCGAACACGACTGTGCTGGCGTCGTTCTTCGTCACCACAATTTGGTTGGCTTTGTTGGTGGTCCAGCGGCCCGCCGCGTTCCCGTTGAGAGTGACCGGACCGGACAAGTCTAAGTTGTAACTATCTTGATTCTTCTTCAGGGCAAATCCAGGCATTTTCGTCTCCTTTGGGCCAAAACCAGGTTGGTGGGTCATAAGGGAAGATTGGTGCCAATACTAAAGTAGAACTTGCCGGGGCCTCCGCCCGTGGCGGCAGCTCCCACTCCGTAGGCATAATCGACCTTCAGAATGATCACGTTGTAAATCACGCGCAAACCCAGGCCAAATCCGCTGCGCAGGCCAGCAGTTGAGGTGCGGGGTCTGGAGAGTGCGCCCACATCGACAAACGGCGCCAGTCGTACGTTGTCGCGCAAAAAGGTTTTCAATCCAGCTTCTTCATCGGTCGCGGTACCCGGCACCGGCAACCACAATTCGTTTTGCAAACTCCAGAGCCGACGCCCGAGCGCGTCATCGTGGCGAAAGCCGCGCACCACTTCCCCGCCCCCGAATGAAGGCAGCTCAAAGTCAGGCGTGTCACGACTAGCCAGTGCCAAACTCCCACTGATGTCAGCCGCCAGGCGGTGGGGCAGGCTCTGGTGAAGGTTTCCCGTAGCGGTAATTTTCGTGAACGATGGACTATCCGTCCCCAGACGCAAACCGAATCGCACTCTGGGCTCCAGGCGAATCCGCCTGGGGTATTCTGCCTCGACGCTTTCAAACAGGAAGAGACTCCCCACATCAAGCGTGTTCAGATTCTGCTTCGCCTTGATGGTGTCGTTCTGGCTGAGTGCCACCGTCGTGCGCCGGCCTTCAGCATAAAATCGAAGCAAGCTGCCACCACGGTCGCGGAACAGCTCAAACTCCAGCCGCCCCGATCCGCCGTTCCGGCGCTCATCCATCTCGCCAGTCAGCAAACGTTGAGGATCGGAATCGGACCCGATGTTCAGTTGCAACGACACCCTCCGATGTAGCCGGCCAAACAAAATGTAATCAGCAAAATAGTTGACCGAGCCAATCCCGTCACCCTCGACTCCGCCGGTGGCGGAAAGACTTCCGCCTTGCAGCGGAAACGTCAAATGCGAGCGTTGGCCGAGACCAAAGAGCCGAATGCCTTGGCCCGGACGGTATTCGAAGCCGCCGCCGATGTAGTTTTTCTTTTGCTTTAAGGCTGCGGCCGGCTTTTCGCTCTTGGGTGCGTTGCGAGGCGCAAAGTCGGTTTTCTCGTCGGCCTCTTGTTGGTGACCCGTTACGACGTTGTCGGCGTTTGCGGTAGCCGGCGCGGGTTTAGGCGTTTGCGGAGGCGTTTGCTTCGTGTCGGAAATCTTCTGTACATCAATCACCACGTTTCGTCCGGTGA
>DATKIS010000239.1:0-2164 GCA_035543975.1 Pyrinomonadaceae bacterium | reverse complement strand
GCCGCCTTCAGATACTCACGTGAAATCTCTGATCGGGAAACTCCCTCATCATCAGTTGCCAGAGCTACCGGCACGCCATACTGCAAGTAGGTGGTGAGGGGATGCTGTTCCTTCTTCACCCCGAGGATCAAATCGTTGCTGGTCAGGCAAATCTCAATCATGACATCACGCCGCGCCAGTTCCTTGAGCAGGCCGTAGGGATCATCTTCGTGCATGATGTCGACCCCATGGCCGATGCGTTCCGCGTGCCCTTTCAGCACCGAATCGCGTATATGAAACGTCAATCCCTCAGGCGGCACCACCCCGGGAGCGAGTTCGCCGGCATGCAGGGAAATGTGGGCCCGGGGATACAGAGGTCGCAGGAAGTTGAGCATCTCCATTTGCAGGTTGAAGTTTTTCATGGAGAGGAGCGAGTCTTCCGGCTGCACCAGATTCAGGGCCACTACCTTGCTGGTTGGATCATTGGCGAGGGCAAATCCGGCGACCATCTGCGCGAATACTTGCCCCAGCGCGCTGCCGCGCGACACTTGAGCGATATACCGGATCTCGACCGAGCATCCTGGGTTGGCTTGCGCCGTACCACACTTCAGCAAGGTGTTCTTGTCCGCTTCGGCCGCTTTCAGTTTTTCAATCCCAATCCCCACGGCGTCGTCAATTCCGGCCGCCTTCAGCTTCGCGAGTGTGGTTTCGAGTTGCTTAGCCAGTGGACCGTCGAAGTTTTCATCCCATCCCACCTGTTTGCCTATGTCGCTTGATTTGCCTTCATCAGGCGTCAACATCAATTCGAGATATGAGACGCGTCCCCGCGCCGCGCGCGAACTCACTTCCGCGAGCATCGCGCCGGTTTGTCCCCAGGTGGCCGTCCCAAACTTGCCGAACGAGTCGAAAAACTGGTCATGCGCGTTTTGCCCGGAGTATTCCCAATAACGCATTGACCAGGCATCGATCAGCTTCCGGTAGAGAACCGTATTCGTCAGTGCCGCGCTTACCGGGAGTTGTCCGGCAGCCTGATCGCAGGGGGCGGACGAAGGCGCCAGCAAGGTCATGGTTGTTTGGCTGACACACAAATTCTTCTGGGCGGCCCAGTCGACGTACGACTCCGCATAAACAGCTCCCGAAAGATGACTATGCAGATCGGCGCCTTTGGGCAACTTCAGCAGGAAGGCGAGCATTTGCGGTGGCGATTTGCGGAGCGACTCGAAATACCGTGCCGACCGTTCTTCGGCGGTGCCGCCAGGGACTGTTTTGACAGACTGCGCTTTGGCGGGCAGCGCACAAAGCAGGACCAGCCACATGACACCAGAGCTGATCAGAAATTTTGAGATGGTTGAGATTGATCTGCGCATAGTGTTTTCCTTTGCTCAGGCACTGGTCAGAACCGCCTGCGTAAGCGGGCGGAGGGATGCCCTCGCGTGGATAAGAACCACCCGCTTACGCAGGTGGTTCTGACAGAGTTACCGCGTCAGTCGGTAAATAAGCAGCGCGGCCTTCTTCGTAATCTGCGGCAGAGATTCCAGGTTGACTGACTCGCCGGCAGCATGGGCGCCGTTGCCACTGGCCCCGATTCCATCCAGCCCGGGAATCAAGTGTGAAACGAACGCGATGTCGCCGGCGCCTCGCGCACCCGGATCCAGCGCTTCGATTTTGCCGAAGCCGAGGTCCTGGCTCACCTGATCCATCTCACGGAGCAGCGCGTAGTTGCGTGCTGAAGGCGTCATGGCGGGATAGCCATCGTCAAAAGTGATCTTTGAAGACGCCCGGGGAAGTGAACGAGCGACGATCTCGCGCATCTTTGCTCGAGCCGCTTCTTTCTGTTCCTCGCTAATGAAACGCAAGTCTCCGAGGACGATGGCTTTCGCAGGCACTACATTGGGCTTGCCGTTGGCAGTGCCGACTGGCCCGTCGAGGGTTGCTTCGGTGCCGCCGACGATTACGCTGGGATTGAAGGTCAGATACTTTTCCTGGTGCAGAGCTTCGTAAAACTGATTGACGATGCGGGCCGCTTCAAAGATTGCGCCACTTCCCATGCCTTCACCAAAGATGCCGGCCGAATGCCCGGTCCTGGCCGTTACCTCGAGTTTCCAGTTGCTCGACCCGCGCCGGCCGATTGTCGCCGAGTTTCCGACCGTTCCTTCGAAACTCAAAGCCAAATCACTTTCTTTAG
>DATKIS010000238.1:0-5867 GCA_035543975.1 Pyrinomonadaceae bacterium | reverse complement strand
TTGCCGGGGGCGATGGTGCCCGAGGTTAGGTCTGCCTTATTCGAGCCGAAGTTGGCAGTGGCGCCGGCATACTGGATGGAGTAAGGGGTGACGGCAAAGTTAACCGTCGTGTTGCCGCGATTGAATATCTCGACGAAGTCGTTGGTGAAAGTCGCGCCGGAATTACCGCCACCGGCGTAGACCTGACTGATGACCAGGTTCGCGGTGTCGTCGTTCAGGATGGTGCCTTGTCCCTGACCATCAGCGACGGTAGCGCCGGAGACATTGGTGACGTTAAGGAAGAAGGATTCATTCGGCTCAATGTTCAGGTCGCCGTTGACGGTCACGTCGAAGGTGTACCCGAGGTTGCCGCCGACGATGGTTTGCGAGGTCAGGGTTTTCGCCACGTAGTCGGCGTCAGCGACAGTGGCCGTGTTGTCCTGCGTCGCAATGTCAAACGTGACGCCGCCAGCCGGCGCCGGTGCCGACAAGCTGACCGTGAAAGTGAAGGTAGTCGATCCACTGTTGCCTTCGTTGGCTGAGACGTTGGTAATTGCCAGCGAGGGCAGGGGCGGAGCATTGCAGTCCTTGGCCGGTGAACTGGAGTTACGTGGGGCCGGGGCGGCGACCAGGAAGTCGGCGGCATTGTCGTCAGTGTCGGTGCAGCCGTCGGCCTTTCTAAAGTCAGCGGCGGTGGCGCTCGGGGCGGGCGCGCGATTCAAACCTTCAAAGCAGTCAGCAGTGGTGCCGTAGCCGACCAGATCGCTGACAGTCGCCCCGGTTGGGCAGCTGGCTGCATTAAGAGCTGTGGTGCCTGCAACCAGCGCGACCTTGCCGGCGGTGGCGGCCAGGTTGATGCTGCCACTCGCGTCGGGAGTGGGCAATGCTGCGCCCACCGCCCCACCACTCGACAACTGCAACAGGAAATATTTGCCGGGGGCGATGGTGCCCGAGGTCAGGTCAACTTTGTTCGAGCCGAAGTTGGCGGTCGCGCCGGCGTACTGCACTGAATAAGGCGTGACGGCAAAGTTAACGGTGGTGTTGCCGCGATTGAAGATCTCGACGAAGTCGTTGGTGAAGGTCGCGCCGGAATTGCCGCCGCCGCCGTAAAGCTGGCTGATGACGAGGTTCGGCGTGTCATCGTTCTGAATGGTGCCTTGTCCCTGACCATCAGCGACGCCGGCGCCGGCCACATTCGTGAGATTGACGAAGAAGGTTTCGTTGGGCTCGGCCAGCAGGTCGCCGTTGACGGTCACGTCGAAGGTATATGTCTGCTGACCGGCCGGGATGATCTGCGCCGTCAGATTGCGGGCGAGGTAATCGTTACCGGCGGCGGTAGCAGTGTTGTCCTGGGTGGCGATATCGAAACTGATCCCGCCGGCTGGCGCCGGGTTTGACGAGCTAACCGTGAACGTCAAGGTCTTCGTCCCATTGTTGCCCTCCAGCGCCGTAACGTCAGTGATATTGAGTATTGAAGGCGGCGATTGCACTAATGTGCTCGTGGACGGGTTGTCTCTCGGAACCCGACCAGGCGTGGCAGACGTCACTGACGCGCTGTTAACGATAGTCGTCCCCGGTGCGGCGTCTACGTTCACGACAATCGTAATGGTTGCGGACGAGCCGCCGGCCAGCGACGAGAAGCTGATGGTTCGGTTGTTGCCGGCCCCACCGCACACGCCGCCGCCCGTGGAGGCACATGAGACGAACGTCACCGACGCCGGCAGATTGTCAGTCACCACCACAGACTGGGCGGTACCCGGAGCGTTGTTGAAGACTGTGATTGTGTACGTGAGCTCAGAACCGGTAATCACCGGATCAGGCGAATCCGTTTTGGTCAGGATTAGGTCGGCTGTACTCAGATCCAAGCCGGGTGAATCCAGGTTCTGTGGGTTGCTGCTGGTGGCGTTCAGGATAAAGTCGGCCGCGTTGTTATTCGTGTCCGTGCCATTTCCGAATGAGCCGCCGGGCTTACGTTCGTAGCTCTGGTTGACGCTATTTGGGAGCGGTGCCAGCGTTGAGCCTTCTTTGTAGGCCGAGCCGCCATTCATTCCCACGGCATCAATGATGCTCGTCCCGTTAGACCCGGTGATCGCAATTCCGCCATCGTCAGCAATACCCGTCCCATATGTTTGATTACCGGGTACGGCCCCGCTGTAACCCGTGTTCGCGGAGTTGTTGGTGACCAGATAATGTCGACCAGACAAGAGCGTGGTTTCGGCTGGAATGGTCACTCGATCGCTGACCGTCCCTCCGCTGTTCGAGGCGCGAATCTTCAGGCCCCCTATTGTCTGAGTGGACAGCGTGGGGTTGTAGATTTCGATGAACTCGTCGGAAGCGCCGTTTGGACCCCGCGTGCGAAATTCGCTGATGACCAACTGTCCGGCGCCCGGTTCTATCGTCAGGGTTGCCGGGTTACTCGAAACACTCGTGCTGCCGTTATTGGCTGTAGCGGTGATCAGCGCTGCGCCGCTCGACCGGCCCGTAATCGTGGCAGTAGCGGAACCAGTAGCTGACGTTTCACTTGCTACATCAACCGTGGCGACCGCGCCGTTGCTGGAACTGAAACTGATCGTGACTCCCCCGAAGTCCTGTCCAAACTGGTCTTTCGCCTGCGCCGCAAACTGCTGAGCCTCGCCCACTCGTGACGTGGCGGACACGGGAGAAATAGAAACGCTGGTTAGAACGGGCGTGGCAGGTTTGACTGTCAGCGTCGCGGGAGTGGATTGAACGCCGCGACCAGTGGCACGAATCAGCGACGAGCCGGCCGCCAGCGCCGTGGCCCGGCCGCTTTGGTCAATCGTTGCCGCGGCAGTGTTGCTGGACTGCCAAACGAAGATGACGCCGAATACTTCGTTGCCATTGCTATCGAATGCCCGCGCGGTGAATTGTTGCTGGGCTCCGGCTTCAACCGTTGCCGACAACGGCGAAACTTCGACCCGGCCAATCGGCGTGCAGGGACTAAACGGGCTCCCGTTAACGCGTGTACCGGGGCTGAAGAGTGGACCGCCGGATCCGGCCGCCGACTGATGCAGAGTGAAGGCGCCGGTGGTGTCGGGCGACCGGGTCACTGACTGGTTCGCGTCGCCATCAACTCCAGTCGAGCCTCCGTAGGAAACGAAGTTTAGGATGGTGGCGGCTTGATCGCGGAGCGTAATCACCCCGGCCGAATTAATAAGGGTCAGACTGCCGGTTGAGGCCTTCAGAATTTGCGCACCACCGAAGGCGGGGTTCTCGGCAGCAGGGTTTCCGCCTCCGAAAATGACGATCGCCGTACAAGCCGGCAGTATCGTGCCGGAGGCAAAGGTGTGGCGGATGGTATCGCCGGCTCCAGTACCCCGAGTCAGAATTTGATAACCGCTTATGTCGATGTCGTGAGTGGTGGTGTTCACCAGTTCCACGAATTCGTCGTCGCTGGTGCTGCGGACGCCATCCCTATTGGCATCGCCGGCAGTTCCATCTGGGGGATCGGCCAGGAACTCGTTGATGACGATGTCGCGTTTGGGATCACCCGTAAAGTTAACGGCGGCAGGATTACTGTCACGTCCATCTGCTCGGACAACCAAATCCACCTTGCCGGTGCCGCGCAGATCGGCAGGAACCAAAACGTGGATCTCATCCAGCCCGGGCATAGTGGGTGAAGCGATGATGGATTCGAGCGTCAGCGTCCGGCCGCCGGCGTTGACGGAAACATCGGTGCCGTTGCGAACACCCGTGGCAAAGATAATCAAGCGCAGGTTGCCGCTCGTCGGATCAAACGGCGCGGGCAGGAGTGTGTTGGCGTCCAAGACCACGCCGTCGCCAAGACCGTCGCCGCTGAAGGTGAAAACACCGGGAGCCGCACGTAAGCTTGGGACGTTGCCGCGGCTGGGAAAGTTATCCGAATTCGTTACGACAACTTCGGCGGTGCCGAGTTCAGTTTCGGGCGGGACCAGGAAATTTACCTGTGACGGAGATACGTAGATTACTTGAGCCGGCCGGCCGTTAACCGTCACGGTGGTGCCGCCTAGCGTAAGCGGAAAATTTACACTGGGAGAGGGCTCGGCGCGTTCAGTCGAGTTGGCGAGCACGCTGCCGCGGGCGACCGCGATGCTGTTCGGAGCCACCGCTTCAGTGGTGGCAGGCTCGTTACCAAACGAGGCCCCGTTTACCACAGTCAGGGTTCCGGACGCAGGCCGGGAGGGAGTACCGGCTAGATAAATCTCAGAGTTGTTAGCGAAGTCTGGGTTGGAAATACCGGATAGAGCTCGAGGGTAGTTAAAGACGATTAATGAACCGTCGTCGTTGAGTGAAGACACCACCTCCGCAGTGGCTGTCGAAGGACCGCTGGTAACTCGGCCGAACGAGGCTGAGGGAAGGTCGAACGCATAAAGGTCAACACTGCCGTCGGAGTTTCCGAGGAAACTGCGGCGGGTCGCAAAGGCGATTCGGGAGCCGTCCCCGCTAATGGTGGGGTGCAGAGGGACATCAGTGGCGCGCGAACCCAGCGACGTAATTTGCCGGGTGATGTTGTTGCGACCGTCAAACAAAAATACCTGGGTCGTGTTAGTTGTCGTCTCGGCAGCCCAGACCACGCGGGTTCCATCGTCGCTGATGGCGCGGCCGTGGGTCATGGCCAGGGATTGAATGCCGGTGGCCAGAACGCGTAGTGGCGTGGCCCCGGTTCGGCTCTGGAGGAGTAGATCGCGGTTAGGGCTGGCAGTGGTTCCGGCGTCGCGAATGTAAGCTACAAACGCGCCGTTGCCGCTAATCTTGGCATCGCTGGCACCCACCGCGCCGGAGCTGTTCGTAAGTTGGATCACACCGAGCGCTACAGTATCGAAGACGAAGATCTCGAGGTTGTTATCGGCGTTTTGTCCGGCCAGGTCGCGGTTTGACGAGAAACCGACATAGCGACCATCATCTGAAATCGAGGGCAGGAAGTTTCCGTTAACTACTCGGTTGGCTACATCACCGGGTGAAGTATTGGTCAGTTGAATCAACTTCGCGCCGTCGTAGAGAAAGACTTCGGAGTTGGCATCGGCGTTGGTTCCGAGGGGATTGTCTTTCGAAGCAAAGGCGATCCGTGAGCCGTCCTGCGAGATGGCAGGCGCCGGCGCGCGCGTGGCTCCGATTTGGAGAAAGGTTGCGGGATCGACCGCGACGTTAGCCCTGATGGCCCGGAAACTTTCGAAGCCGCCGGCGCCGGCAATGTCTTCGGTAGACTCAAACGCGACGATGCGACCGTCGCCACTGAGTGACGGATTGATGCTGGTTCCTTCTTCAGTTGTGTTGGTGATTCGGCGCAGGGGAGACTGCATTCGCGCGCTTTGCCAGACGAGCAGACAAACCGATGCCACTGCGACAACAAGTAGCCAGTAACGTCTGGGGCGAGGAAGCAAGCCTTTGAACCGTGTCTTTGAAGTCGAGCGCAGTCTGCGCCAACGCAAACCCGAAAAGCGCAACTGAAGGGATTGGCGAATGCCTTGGCTCAGGTCTCTGCTAAACTAGAACATCAAGGTAGACTAGCGTGAATGAAACGGCGTAGACCTGAGAGACGGTCGGGATTCTATCGCGTTCCGAGCGAAAGAGAAACGTTGAGGCGCGACGACCTTCGCTTTAGATCCTGGGCGACGAATAACGCTGAAAGCGTTACTCGTCAAACCTAAAGGAAAGATAACCAATGAAGATTCTGTTTAGTGGATCGCACGGCCTGGTTGGCAGTGCTTTGATCAAATCACTCGAGCAAGACGGCGGGCATGAGATTTTCCGGCTGGTGCGACGTTACCCCGAATCGCCATCGCAGATCGAGTGGAGCCCGGAGCGGTACAGTATTGCCCTGGCGCGAATCGAAGGCTTTGATGCAGTAGTCCACCTCGCGGGTGAGAGCATTGCCGAAGGGCGTTGGACCG
>DATKIS010000237.1:0-4936 GCA_035543975.1 Pyrinomonadaceae bacterium | reverse complement strand
CTAATGAGATCGCTTCGCGCAACGAATGATATTGTTTGACCGCGCCGCGTAGTTTTGGTTGTGGCCCTGCTGCGCTGTGTCTCTGTGGTTAAGCATTTCTGACAGTAAGCTCACCACAGAGACACTGAGTTCACGGAGGATGCACAGAGAATCTCGAACGATAAAATGGCGACTCAACGACTAACCACATCGGACCGCAGCCCCGAGCGATCGCCAATGAATGAAACGAGGAGAATCAAATGTCCAGTGACGAAGTATTGGCAAACCAGAGAACCATCATCGCAAACCAACAGTCCATCCTTGAAAACCAGGAACAGATTAAGTCCAATCAGGACAAACTGGACGAGGCCCTGAAAAACCAGGGGACGATCATTTCCAACCAGCAAATGATCCTTTCGAATCAGGACAAACTTGACACGGTTATTGCTAACCAGGAGCTGATCCTTGCTAACCAGGAACGAATCATCGGGAAGTGAAACGCATCCGCTTGGTTAAGCTGTAATGAATTTACGCTGAAAGCGTTCGCTAATTTCAGCCCAGGGTTGCTGCAACCCTGGGGACCTGCGAATTAACCGCAGCGTAACGCTGAAAGCGTTGGCTAATTGGCGCGCAGAAGGCGTGGCGAACTCCTTCAGAGTTTATGAGTAGGTCAGAACTGGAAGCCCAGGGTTGCAGCAACCCTGGGCTGAAATTAGCGAACGCTCTCAGCGTAATTTGTCCCAAGGGTGCGTCCCGATGACTGAAAAGCCACTAAATCCCAAGGCCGGCCTGCTTCCCTTAATCGTGCTCTTCGTGGCCATTGGTGTTTGGGCGGCGCTGTCGCTGTTGCACGTCTTTCCGGGATCAGTTTTTCCATCTCCACTCGCGGTCGCCAAGGGTATCGCTGAAGAGATCCGCACCGGCCGCCTCCTGGGCGATCTGGTCGCTTCGCTTTTCCGCGTGACGACGGGATTCATGCTCGCGGTCATCCTCGGTGTCCCGGCGGGATTGTGGCTTGGCCATCACGTCCGTGCGCGTTTGGCGGTGCTGCCGGCAATCAACTTTTTCCGCAGCCTGTCGCCGCTCGCCTGGATACCGTTTGCGATTCTTTGGTTCGGAATCGGTGACCTGCCGGCAATCTTTCTGATCTTCATGGCCTGCTTCTTTCCAGTCGTACTCTCCACCCTGGCGGCCGTAGCCAACATTCCTTCGGTTTTTTTTCGGGTCGCGCGCGATTACCGGTTCAGCGGTTTGGAACTCTTAACCAAAGTGACGTTGCCGGCCATCGCACCGCAGGTGATCACTTCGCTCCGGGTAACGGCGGGACTGGCATGGTTAGTAGTGGTAGCAGCTGAGATGATCGCGGGGCGAGATGGCCTGGGGTTCGCAATTTGGGATGCACGCAACGGCCTGCGCATGGATCTGCTGGTAGCCGGCATGGTTGTCATTGGTGTTATTGGCATGGTGATTGACCGCGTCCTGATGATGCTAACGAAGGTTCCCAGCGTGCGATGGGGATATGAACGATAAGCCGTTACGCATCCATGAAGCCTCTGTCACCTTCGGCTCCGTCGAAGTGTTCCATCAAATCTCGCTGGAAATTTCACGCGGGGAATTCGTTGCGGTGGTCGGTCCTTCAGGTTGTGGAAAGACCACTCTGCTGAATCTGCTTTCGGGTTATCTCAAACCGTCCGCGGGAAGTGTAATATGCGCCGGGAGCATGCGGATGGTTTATCAGCACGACAGCCTTTTCCCCTGGCAGACCGCGGCCCAAAATATCGCGCTGGGCCTGCGTGAGATCAAGAGCGAGGAGCAGCGTGAACATCAACTGGGGCAGATGCTAAGTCTGATCAACCTGGAAGAGTTTGCCGGTCACTACCCACACCAGCTCTCCGGAGGCATGCGGCAGCGGGTGGAGTTAGCCCGGGCGCTAGCGGGAGATACGGACATTCTATTGTTGGATGAGCCGTTTTCCTCGCTGGACTATCTAACCCGGCTACGCTTGCGGCGAGAGCTGGCTCGCATGCTGGAAGAACTCCCCCGCACCGTTGTGCTCGTCACACATGATATTGAGGAGGCGGCCCAACTCGCGGATCGCATTCTGGTGCTCTCGGATAGACCCGCTCGAATTTGCCGGGAGTTGCAAGTGACCCTCCGTCGCCCACGTGAACCAACGCACCCCGAGGTGGTAGAAACGGTGCATGCGATTTTGGCAGAATTCGGACTTGAATAAGTAGTTCCGCAGTTTCAGGTCACAGCTCTCCCTGTAGACTACTTGTCGGGTAACCTTGATGCGAATGAGTCAAGTTTTCAGGTCCAGCGGTAAAACCGAGAGTTAGCCGCGGATGGAATCGGAAAAACACAGATCAGAAGGCTCTGTTGTTCTATTTCCGATCCGTATTTATCCGCGTGAATCCGCGGCCAATCAAACTGCACCTTTCGTCGGTTGTTATTGTTTCAGGTATGTTTAATGCTTCCGCCTTGACGCTGACCTGAGACTGGGCACCTGGGACCCGAAACGGCAATTTGTGTTACAACCGTTGTTTTAATCTCGCTGGAGAACTCGTATGCTTCGTTCACCCATTACGCGCTGGCTGATTGGCATCGTTGCTTTCATCGCCCTGCTTGGAGTGCTGCGATTCAAGCCGTGGAACCGAAGCTCGACAGGTGGAATATTTAGCGGTCAATCCACTTCCACTCGGCAGGAATTGAAGGTAGGTTACTTGCCCGTCACCTGTCACCTGACTTGTCCGGTCACTGATTTCGCCACCAAAACCAGCCCTGCCAACCGGTTTGAGTCACAAAGGTTTACTGACTTCCCCACTGTGGTCGAATCAGTCAAAGGGGGACGCTTGGACGCGACCTTCATGATTGCTCCGTTGGCCATGAAGCTTCGCGAACAAGGGGTGCCCGTTAAGATCGTTTACCTCGGACATCGGGACGGCTCAACCGTGATCGTACGGAAAGATCTTCCGGCTGAGAGCCTCCGCGACCTGCGCGGCAAGACCTTCGCAATACCCAGCAAGTACAGCAATCAGTATTTAGTGATTCGCAAGCTTATGGACGATCAAGGGGTGAAGCCCGATGAAATTCGGTTCGTGGAATTGCCGCCGCCGGACATGCCTGGTGCGCTCGCTGCTCGGGCCATCGATGCTTACTTCGTCGGCGAACCGCACGCGGCCAAAGCGGAACTAGACGGCAGCGGCCGCGTCCTTTACCACGCGAAGGATATCTGGCCCCGCTTTATCTCATGCGTGCTGGTGGTCACCGAGAAACTGATTCGGGAACGACCTGAGGTCGTGCGCGATCTTGTTCGCGGCATCGCTGAGAGCGGTGAGTGGGCTGAGGGCCATCGCCTGGAGGCGGCAAAAGTGGTGGCTCCGTACTTCCGTCAGGATGAGCAGGTCATCCGTTATGTCCTGACCCAACCGCCTAATCGCGTAAGTTATCGAATGCTGACTCCAACTGACGAAGACTTGCAGCAGATCAATGACATGGCAGTCAAAGCAGGCATTCTCGAAAAACCAATCGCGATGAAGGATTTGATTGATCGACAGTTTATTCCGCTCGACATCAAGCCCGCGAACATTGACGCTGGAGATTAGAACCGTGGGTCAAGGGGTTAGGACCGGCACGCGGCAAGGCGGGTGGGTTTGGCTGCAGATAGCTATCAGCATAAGGGGTTGACTCATCTGGTGGTCAGGTACGCTGAAAGCTAGCCGATTAAGAGTCTCCCAACGTAATATTTGTCCTGAAAACTTATCCATGAAGATTTTCCGCAGCTATGTTTTCTATCTCCTCGTGTCCGCCACCCTATCGGTTATCGCTCTGAGCGTTGCATCGCTCGCCTCTTTCCAAACCCAGCCCGCTAGTACCCTGGCAGCGCGCGAGGCCGCTTACCGGGCCAATAACATCGGGGTGGCACTTCTGGAGCAGTTCAAACACAAAGAAGGATCCGACTCTTTTAAGAATGCCCTGAAGATCGATCCGAAGTTGAACCTGGCGCACATCAATCTCGCCATCGGGCTCTTCAATATTCCCGATCTGCCTGGCGCCCAACGCCAGGCGCAACACGCCGCCACGCTCGCCCCTGAAGCTCCGCAGCCTTATTACATCCAGGGCCTGATTGCGAAACTGCAGAGTAAACCAGACGAAGCCCTGGCCGCCTTTCAACGAGTTCTGAAGATTGATCCAAATGATGTCGGCACCAACATCAACGTGGGCCAGCTCTATTCGCAGCAACGCAAGTATCCGGAAGCGATTGCGGCCTTTCGGCTAGCGCTTGCTGCCGAGCCATACAATGCCACGGCCCTTTACAATCTCGGCCAGGCTCTGATGCGGGCTGGCCAGCGTGAGGAGGGTCAAAAAGTCACCGAGCGTTTTAAGGAGTTACGCGAACGCGGAAGCGCCACCACCATCGGACAGAATTATCTGGAACAGGGGCGCTACGCCGAGGCTGTGGCCTCGACCGGCGCCGAGCCTGAACTGGTTGATAAAGCCGTCCCCCCAGTCACATTCACAGATGCTACTGCCGCCCTTCTGCCCGGATCTGCAGATGCCGGCCCGCGTTCCCCTGCAACTGCGCCTGCATCGATATTTGGCCGCCAATTCAAGACTAACAACTGGAACGATGCGAGCCGGCACGAGGTAGCCTCCGCTTTCGGCGGCAACGTGACCCTGTTTGATATGGACGGTGACGGTAGTCTGGACTTGTTTTGGGTGACTCCTACCGAACAGCGATTGCTCCGCAACTCCGCCGGTAAATTCGTCGATGTCACCAACCAGTCCGGCGCCCTGGCGGTAAAATTCAAAGGCACGCCGATTGGAGCTGTAGCGGGAGATTTGGATAACGACGGCAAACCCGATCTGTTCGTTATTCGACAAGGTGGCCTTTCGCTTTATCACAACGACGGCGCGGGCAAGTTTTCGGACGTGACGAGCGCGGCGGGGATTCCCA
>DATKIS010000236.1:0-3359 GCA_035543975.1 Pyrinomonadaceae bacterium | reverse complement strand
ACCCGGAGTGGTTGAGACTGTATTCATCAAGATCCTCAGGTGACAATTTCGATGTGTGGCGTAGCTGGTTTTATCGAACAAGACAATTTTCCCGACGAGCGAGAGAAGACGCTCGTCCTTGACCGAATGTGTCAGCGAATAGCTCATCGCGGACCAGATGATCAGGGTATGTTTGTCTCCGGCCGAGTCGCACTGGGTATGCGTCGACTCGCGATTATTGACTTGGTTGGCGGCCAGCAACCGATGTCGGGCTGCAGCGGTAAGTCAATGATCGTCTTTAATGGCGAGATTTATAACTATCGTGAGTTGCATCGCGAACTCGAACGGCGCGGCCATCAGTTTAGAACCAACTCGGATACAGAGACGATTCTGCACGCCTACGAGGAATACGGCGCAGCTTGTGTCGAGCAGTTGCGCGGTATGTTCGTGTTTGCCATTTGGGACGATCGTCGGCGCGAGCTTTTCATTGCGCGCGACCGAGTTGGCAAAAAGCCTCTTTATTACACCGTGACGCCTCAGGGGACGCTCATCTTTGGCTCGGAATTGAAATCTCTACGCGAGCATCCACAGTTTCGGGGCGAAATGAACTTGGAAGCCCTTGACGCTTATCTTACTTTTGGCTACGTACCCGACCCGTTGACGATTTTCAATGATGTTCAAAAGTTGCCGCCGGGCCATCACCTAACCTTCAACGCCGGGCGCGTAACTGTTCGCCAATACTGGGATTTCCCCTACGCTGAACCTCAAGTCGCAGCTGTGCAAAACGAAGACGAGTGCCTGGAAGAGCTGAACAGATTGCTCGATGAAGCGGTGCGCATGCGATTGGTGGCGGATGTTCCACTAGGAGCGTTTTTGTCGGGGGGGGTCGATTCGAGCTCGATTGTCGGGCTTATGGCAAGGCACTCTTCGCAACCAGTCAAGACCTTCTCAATCGGTTTCCACGAGGACAGCTATAACGAGCTGAAATATGCCCGGGTAGCGGCCAAAAAGTTTGGGACGGACCACCACGAGTTCGTCGTGACACCAGACATTTGTGACATCGTTGACGAGTTGGTCTGGCACTTCGATGAACCGTTTGCAGATTCATCCGCAATTCCGACCTACATGGTCTCAAAACTCGCACGGGAATTCGTAACGGTCGTGCTCTCCGGTGATGGCGGTGACGAGCTGTTCGGTGGCTACACTCGTTATGCGACTGATCGCCGACGCAGTGGTTTTGCGCATTTGCCACGCTCCATCCGACGTGGCGTGATGCAGCCTCTCGGCAGCAGACTTCCGCACCGTGCCTGGGGGCGAAACTACCTATACGTGATGGCGTTTGAGCCGCTGGATCGTTACATCGAAGACATATCCATTTTTACCCGACTCAACAAGCCATCGCTTTACACAAGTGACTTCCGCCACCGACTGGGTGCTACGGACGCCGCGGCGCGCTTTCGCGAATATGCCCAACTGTCACGTTCAGGAGATGCGCTCGACCCCCTTCTTTACCTCGATAGCAAGACCTACTTGCCCGGCGATATCCTGACCAAGGTTGACCGAATGAGTATGGCCGCATCGTTGGAGGTCCGCGTGCCATTGCTCGACCATAAGCTAATAGAGTTTGTGTGCACCCGTATTCCGGCTTCAATGAAGATGAAGGGACTCGAAACCAAACACATCTTCAAGCGTGCGGTTCGTGATCTGGTCCCCGCCGAAATCCTAAACCGTTCGAAACAGGGTTTTGGAGTGCCGATTGAGCAGTGGATCAATGACCAGCTGCGCGACCGCGTCCGCGGCACCTTAACAGAACCCCGAACACAACAGCGCGGATACATTGAGCCGCGTTACGTGAATCTCCTACTCGACGAGCACGAGCGCGGACGTCGCGATCATGCAACCGAGTTGTGGGCGCTTTTCATGCTCGAGTTGTGGCACCGTACTTTTGTCGATTCATCCGAGGGGCGTTCTCTCCCTGAACGGATGGTCTCGAGTTTGGTGCCGGCGGTCGCTTAACTGTGAAACCTAACGTCCTACACATCATCAATAGCTTCGAACAGGGTGGCACAGAGCGACAGGCGGTGCAGCTAGTTCGTCTCTTGCATGAAGCCGGGCGCTACCGAATACATCTTGCATGCCTCAATGATGTCGGTCTCCTGAGAGACGATGCCGAACGTATTGGTCTCGGTGACATTGCCGAGTATCCCCTCAATAGCTTCTACGATTTGAATTTCATGAAGCAAATCAGGCGGTGTGTGCGCTTTTTGAAAGAACACAAGATAAGTGTCGTCCACACGCACGATTTCTATACCAACATTTTCGGGATGACTGCCGCAAAATTAGCCGGTGTGCCTGTGAGAATCGCCTCTAAACGTGACACGGAAGGGTTTTC
Source organism: Pyrinomonadaceae bacterium (assembly GCA_035543975.1). Taxonomy (GTDB): domain Bacteria; phylum Acidobacteriota; class Blastocatellia; order Pyrinomonadales; family Pyrinomonadaceae; genus PSRF01. Next base: position 988 of record DATKIS010000236.1, on the reverse strand, counting down.
AACTCGCGCCCAGAAGCGAGTTGCACGTTACGCCTACGGTATTGCTCATGCCGTCATCACTAATGCCGATGCGGTGAAGATGCAGTTGGTTGGTGAAGGCGTGCCGTCAGAAAAGCTTTTGACGGTTTACAACGGCCTGGACATGAAGCGCGTAACACCACAATTAGGTTTGGAGCGCAGTGTCAAACTTGAATTGCTGCATCTGCCGAAAGAACCTGAACGCGTTTTCGTCACAATTGTCGCTAACGTTCAACATGCGGTGAAGGATCATCCGACTTTCCTGCGAGCCGCCGCCCGCGTACATCAGGCGGTACCCAACGCGGCTTTCGTTGTCGCCGGCGAAGGCGATCTGATAAACGAGCTACGCGCTTTCGCCGAGAATCTTGGAATTGGGCGCGAGACCTTCTTCATCGGCCGTTGCCAGCGGGTGGCCGAGCTCTTGTCGATCTCCAGTGTGTGCGTTTTGAGTTCGAAGGCTGAGGGCTTCTCAAACTCCATTCTTGAATATATGGCTGCTGAGCGTCCGGTGGTGATTACAGATGTTGGCGGAGCGCGCGAGGCCGTCATTGAGGGCGAGAACGGATATATCGTCCCGGTTGGTGACGATGAGACTATGGCGGTACGGATAATCGCGTTGCTTCGCCATCCAGACCTCGCGTTCGAAACGGGCCGGCGAGGGAGATCAACCGTTGAGACAAAGTTCTCGTGTGAAACTCAACTTGAAAGCACGAGTGCTCTGTACGATCGAATGTTGGCGCGACATCCTGTGCCTGTTGAGCTCTCACTCAACACCTTACGCCGGAATAGCGCATGATACGGCGCCAGAAATCCTTGCTCCAGCATGCTGTGGTGAAGTGGGTTTCTCTCCCATTCTGCATTTTCCTCGTAGTGGCAACCATATCGTGGTTTGCCGCTGAGTCGCTCATCGTTAGAGCGGATTTGGAGCATGCCGATGCGCTCGTGGTTCTCGCTGGTTCATCGACCTATC
>DATKIS010000235.1:0-3563 GCA_035543975.1 Pyrinomonadaceae bacterium | reverse complement strand
CCCATGCAGGTTGCAAACAGGCTGGTGGGGATCCTGAACCTCAATGTGATCGAACGGCGCCGCCGGTTTACCCTGGGCCAAATGAAAGCGTTGACGATTCTGGCCGGGACAGCCGCCGCGGCACTGGAGTCAGCTTCGCTCCATGCACAAGTGCAGGCGGCCGAAGCGAACTACCGATCTATTTTCGAGAACTCGATCGAAGGAATCTTTCAGGCCACCCGGGAGGGACGTTATTTGAATGTCAATCCTGCGATGGCCCGCATACTCGGGTATGAATCGCCAATGGACCTGATCGAGAGTATCACCGATATCGACCATCAGGTCTTTGTCCGCCCTGAAAAGTGCCTGGAGGCCTTAACTGTGCTCGAATCCGTAGGGAGCATCAAAGACTTCGAGGTCCAGGCTTACCGGAAAGACGGCGAGAAGATTTGGCTGTCAATGAATATTCGCGCCGTGCCCGCCGTTGCCGACCAGGAGCCATATTGCGAAGGCACTGCCGAGGACATTACTGAGCGCAAACGAGTCGATGCAGAACTGCGAAAACTGTCGCTCATAGTCGAGAACAGCACCGACTTGATCGGTATCGCAGCATCCAAAGGATCAGTGCTGTTTCTGAATCCTACCGGCCGCCGGATGGTAGGACTCGAAGCCGAGAATCAAATCCAGGCGGCCACTCTGATTGACTTTGTGGCAGAGGAAGAGCGGGAGCGGGTGCTGACCCAGGTTCTGCCGCAAGTCTTGCGAGACGGCCACTGGGAAGGCCAGATGCTGTTTAGACATTTTAGGACTGGCAAATCGATCCCGATGTGGCAGCACGTCTTCATGGTGGCGGAGGATGAAACTAATAAAACCCAGGCGATGGCTACGATTTGCCGGGACATGACCGAACGCAAACGCGCCGAAGCTGAGCTGCGCGAAAGCGAAGAACGTTACCGCGACCTGGTTGAGAACGCCCGCGACATCATCTATTCCCACGACTTGCTGGGAAACTATACCTCTTGCAACCAGGCTGGAGAAGAGATTACCGGCTACAGCCAGGCTGAAGCTCTGAAACTAAATCTTTCTCAAACGATCGCGCCGGAATTTCTGGAGAAAGCGCGTCAGATGTTGGCTGACAAGCTGGCCGGTGGAAACACCACCGCTTACGAACTTGAGTTGATCGCCAAGGATGGTCATCGCGTCCCGGTCGAAGTGAATACGCGCCTGGTGCTGGAGGATGGGATTCCCATCGAGGTCACTGGCATTGCGCGTGACATCACTGACCGCAAAGCCGCTGAGGCAGAATTAAGACGGCTGGCAGCGGCCGTAGAGCAGAGTGGCGACAGCATCGTAATTACTGATCACGACGGCAATATCCAGTATGTGAACCCGGCCTTCGAGCGTGTCTCGGGCTATTCGAAAGAAGAGGTGCTCAACCAGAATCCCAGGATTTTGAAGAGCGGTAGGACCGACCCGTCCGTCTACGAAGGCCTATGGGAAACAATTACGACGGGCGAAGTGTGGTCCGGTCAACTCAGCAACCTAAAGAAAGACGGCACCATCTTCGACGAACGAGTATCGATCTCGGCGGTTTACGATGAATCGCATTCGATCGTGAACTACGTGGCAGTGAAGCAGGACATCTCTGACCTGATCGGACTGGAGGAACAACTTCGCCAGTCGCAGAAGATGGAAGCAGTTGGGCAATTGGCCGGTGGGGTAGCGCACGATTTCAACAACCTGCTTACAGCCATTAACGGATACAGCAGTCTGTCGTTGCGCGCTGTTGAAGACGACAGCCCAATCAGGGGTTACCTTGAGGAAATCAAAAAGGCAGGTGACCGCGCGGCGAAGCTGACGAGACAACTGCTGGCTTTTGGACGAAAGCAAATTTTGCAGCCGCTGCCGGTTAACTTGAACGACATAGTCGCCGATTTGAATAAGATGTTGCGCCGATTGATCGGTGAGGACGTTAAACTTACTGCGAAATTCGATCCTGCGCTGAAGACGGTCAAAGCTGATCCCGGGCAGCTCGAACAGGTCATCGTTAATCTGGTGGTAAATGCCCGCGACGCGATGCCAACTGGCGGGAACCTCACAATCGAAACGGCAAACTTCGAAGTAGACCGCGAATACGCCAACAAGCATGTCGGAGTCCAGCCGGGCAGCTACGTAATGTTATTCGTCAGTGACACCGGAACCGGAATGACCCATGAGGTCAAAACGAGAATCTTTGAGCCATTTTTTACCACCAAGGAAAAGGGCAAAGGTACCGGTTTGGGCTTGTCGACCGTCTACGGCATCGTGAAACAAAGTGGCGGCCATATCTGGCTTGACAGCGAATTAGGTCAGGGAACTTGTTTCCATGTTTGTTTACCGCAAGCCGGTACCGCCACCAAGCCGGCCGCCAGAGAGACGGCGGAACCCGCGGTGCCAGCTGGGTCGGAAACTATCCTGCTGGTAGAGGATGAGGATGTTGTCCGAGGGATAGCGAAGAAGATTTTGGAGCAAGCCGGCTATAACGTGTTGGACGCCAAAGGCGGCGAGGACGCATTTCGTATCAGCGAGACGCATCATGAGCATATCCACCTTTTGCTAACCGATGTGGTGATGCCGGAAATCAGCGGGAAAGAAGTTGCCGACCGCTTGACCTCATCTCGCCCTTCTCTCGCGGTGCTTTTTATGTCGGGGTACACCGACGAAACAATCGTGCATCACGGTGTTTTGGACTCAAATGTGGAGTTTATTCAGAAACCCTTTAGTCCGGAAGCACTGGCAAAGACAGTTCGTGCAGTCCTGGATTCATGGGATCGGCAGCGGATTGGGTCAGCTCAACCATAGCTGGAAATTATGACCGAAATTTTGCAAGAGCGACCCATGATCTTAATCGTCGACGATGACGAGCAGATCCGGAATCTGGTGAAAGCCTTGTTGTGTACCGAACATGACTGCGTGGTCGCCGGTTCCGTGGAAGAGGCGAATGCCATTTTGCAATCGGTTAGTTTTGCATTGGTGCTCAGCGACATCGATCTGGGTGCCGACAGCGGCTTGAACTTAGTACCTCTGATTCTGGAGCAAGCGCCGGAAACGGTCGTGATTATGATCAGCGGCGAGCAGACGATCGAATCAGCGATCGAGTCGATGCGGGTTGGCGCCTTTGACTACATCACCAAGCCGCTGGATCTCCGGCACTTCGAGGCGGCCGTCCGACGAGGATTGCGGCATCACAAATTGCTGAAGGAGAAGCACCAGTATGAACACCATCTGGAAGAACTGGTCCAGCAGCGCACCGCTCAAATAGAGCATCTTGCCTATCACGATCGTTTGACCGGTCTCCCGAATCGGTTCCTATTTGCCGATCGTTCTGCCCAGGCGATTGCAATCGCCCAACGTGACCATCACCTCGTCGGACTGTTAATGATTTCGCTTGATCGTCTTAAACAGATAGCTGACACCCTCGGACATGCAGCGGGGGACTCTGTATTGGCCGAGGCAGCGACCCGACTGCATGGCTGTATCGGTGAAGGCGACACGGTAGCTCGTTTTGATGGCGACGAATTCGCGCTTCTTTTGACCCATCTGAA
>DATKIS010000234.1:0-3231 GCA_035543975.1 Pyrinomonadaceae bacterium | reverse complement strand
GTAAGCGTAGATTCAGTCGATCAACGTACTCCAGCGGCCTCCGCCCGGACCGAAGTTCCGACAACGCACTCGCCCTGGCTCGCCGGCATCAACGCCTCCTATTCACATCCAAGCCAGGAAAAGTTTGGGGTTGAAGAAGCGGTGGTTTCCGAGCTGGTAGACTTTTTCGAGAAAGAGAAGATATGCAGCGTCGAACCTGGCGCCAAACCCTGCGATCATTGCGCCATGTGCAGCTCGCGCGGGTTCTGACAAAGCGCAACTCCTCTTCGGACACTGCAATATCAAAAACGAGGCCGCTCCTGTGAGCGGCCTCTATCAGTTTTAAGAAGGAACTGCTGACTGGGCAGTCTTACTTAGTCGGCGCCGGATTGGGTCGCAGCGAGTTGGAGTCGATCTTGGGCGCTGCGGTCGCCCCTTCTTCGGCCTTGAAGTAAGGCTCGTCCTTGAAGCCAAACAGCTTCGCGGAAATCACAGTCGGAAATTGGGCGCGCGTAGTGTTGTAGTCCTGGACTGCGGTGTTGTAGTCCATTCGGGCCGTGGCGATGCGGTTCTCAGTTCCAGCTACCTCGTCCTGAAGTTTCAAGAAGTTTTCATTTGATTTCAGGACCGGGTAGTTTTCCTGAAGCACCAGCAACCTTCCGATTGTTCCGCCAAAGCTGTTCGCAGCATCGATCACTGCCTGCTTCTGCTCAGGAGTCTTGTCGCCGCCCTCGCCCTGAGGCGCCTGCGAGGTCGCGTTGAGCAGTCGGGACCGGGCTTCTGCGATCTTGCCGAAAACCTCCTGCTCCTGAATGCCGGCGAGCTTGGCGCTTTCGACCAGGTTGTTAATCAAATCCGCGCGCCGTTGGAGCTGGGCCTCCACGTTCGCCCATTTTGCTTTCACGGTCTGCTGTTTTGTTGTTAACGTGTTATAGCCGCAACCGCTGGCTGTCGTTGCCACGAAAATAACCAAAGCCAATAACAGAGTTTTTCGTTGATTCATTCTAATTCTCCTGATCGGCGGCCTGTGGGAATTCATCGACCAGCTGGATGACGCCGTCGATCTGATCCATATAAGCCGCAAAGATATCGTTTGTCTCTTTTTCGGTCGGGGGCATCGAGTTGTTGGCGCGAAACTCAAAAATTCTTTCAAACGGAAACCCATCCAGCCCAAAGCGCTGGACCATCGCCCGCACGCAATCGGGCTTCGCCACTGGCGCTTCCTCGCCATAGAGAATGAGCACTGCGCGGAAGAGCGCCGCAAAACTCGCAAGACTATCGCTCATTAAGTCACATAATTTCTCGATAGACACTGACGCCGGTATGTACATCCGCCGGAGTTGAATTAACTTGCTGCGCAGTTCGTACTCCGCCTGATGTCGCAGGTTGGCGTCCGAGAGTTTGATCAGTTGGAACGGATCCTGTCCATACAGAACGACCCGGGCGTTAGCCATCTGGTGAAATTCTATCGGGAAAACGTCAGCGGCGTCTGATAGCTCTTCAGTAGTGAAATAGACTGGCAGCGGATGACCTAAACGCCGCCACTCCCGCATCGGCGCCTGCGCGAGGCGAAGGTCTTCGGGAGTGATTCGCTGCAAGGTGATGAGCAAATTGTAGTCTGAGCGCAATTCGATGTTATCGCCAGCCGCAGCTGATCCGTAGAGAACAACTGAAGCGAGGTTATCGCCGTGCGTCTCGCGCAAGTCTCTCACCAGGCCGTTTAATGCGTCGTGGACAACTGTCTTGGACATCGTGTTTCGTGTACTCCGAATACTAACAGAAATTCCAGCCTGGGCCACCGACCCGCTGATATCAGCGGGCGTTGAAGGTAAATAACGGTCCAGCTTCGGGCTGGTTAGCTGCGGGGCGGCGCAGTGTCAACCTCACCAGCCACCTCCGGAGCCACCCCCGCCTGCGCTTCCGCCGCCGAACCCTCCACCAAATCCACCACCGCCTCCGCCAAAGCCTCCGCCGCTCCACCCGCTGCTGGAACCACCCCAACCACTGCTCCGGCTCCCGGAGTTAAGCAATGTGCCCAGCAGCAGTAAATTCCACCATCCGCCGCCACCCCGGCCACCGCCACCCCCGCCTTTCCTGATCGAGGAGAGCACGAGGATGATGATGCCAAGGATGATAAGCAACGTGCAGCAGGAGGATCGGCCTGACCTGGACCTGGTGGCAGGCTGTTGAGTGGGTGCCCGATACGCAAAGCGCTGGTCAATTCCTTCGATGGTGAAGCCGCGCTTCTGCGCCAGGGTGGCAACGTATGCTTGTACCGAGTCGTAAATGCCTTTGCTGTAGTTTCCCTTTTTGAATTCAGGGACCAGATATTTACGCTGGATCTCGCCAACCACTCCATCCGGGAGGTCAGCCTCGATGTGGTAGCCAACCTGGGTGTAGTACTTCCGGTCCTTTATGGCCGCCAGCAACAGAAAGCCGTCATTGGTTTTTGAGCCGATTCCCCATCCGCGATAGACAGCCAGGGAATAGTCAAAGATATCCTGGCCACCAGTTGTATCGACCGTAACGACAGCGAATTCGATGTCCGCCCGCTCTTTCAAGTTGAGGTAAATCGATTCGAGTTTCTTGCGGGTATCGGGGTCGATCACATTCGCCTGGTCTACGATCGGGTTGAAGGGCGACGGGAGTGGAACCGGTGACTGTGCAAATGCGGGAACGGATGCGCTTAAGAACAGAATCAGCGAGACGAAGGTCAGGCCAGCTAGCCGAGAGGACCCACTACATAGTCTTTGCAAGCCAAAACTGGGTACCGAGGTTTTCAATATAGAGAGCTTACCCATTGTTTAAAGACCGATCTAATCAGGACCTAACTGCCCAAGCGCGGAGAAGGGGTCACCCTTCAATCAACTTGTGCAATAAGTAGAAAAGAGCCACACCTACAAAAACGACAATCGAGACCGTAGGGTTTCTTTCTTCTTTGTGGTTGACTTCAGGAATCAGGTCACTCGCCGCCACATAGAGTGTGACTCCGGCCGAAAAAGGCAGCGCATAACCCACGGCACTCTTAATTCTCGTGTCCAACAATGCTACCGCGACGACGCCGGCAAGAGTGGCAGCTCCTATCGCAGCTGTTGCCCACAGCGCTTTGCGTGTCGATCGACCGGAAGCCAGCATGATCGAGGCTACTGTAAAACCTTCGGGCATCTTATGGAGCAGGATCGCGATGAAAACAAGGAAGCCCACTCTGAAGTTTACGAGGAAAGCAGCGGCGATCGACACTCCGTCGAAAAA
>DATKIS010000233.1:0-5470 GCA_035543975.1 Pyrinomonadaceae bacterium | reverse complement strand
GGCATTGGCATCCTCGAACCGCGGATTAACAACATATTTGCCGGTGGTATCGATGAATCCCCACTTCTCTCCAACCTGAACGGCAACTGGCCAGCTGCCCCGCTCTTCGGCAACGCCGGAATACCAGATGCCAACGTTGTCGAACTGGTGAGGAATAACGAGTTTGCCGGTCTTGTCGAGGAAACCGTATTTATCGTTATTCTTTACGGCAGCCAACCCGTCGAGAAACGGGCGGGCATCCTGAAACTGAGCATTGACGATGTACTTGCCGGTCTTGTCAATGAATCCCCATTTTTCATTGATTGCAACTGCGCAAAGACCATCTACAAAACCTTGGGCCCCATCAAATTGTGGGTCAATGACCATTTTGCCGGTCTTATCAATGAAGCCCGACTTCTGGTTGAGCCATACTGATGCCAGTCCATTTGAGAAAGCACTGGCGCTCTCGAACTGCGGGTTTACGACAAATTCGCCTTTTGCGTTTATGAACCCGAACTTCTCGCCAACCCCGACTACGGCTAACCCCTCGGAAAAGTCTCCCGCGTTTTCAAACTGCGGAGTGATGACTATTTGACCCTTCCGATCAATAAATCCAACTTTTCTGTTCTGCGCGATTGAGAACAACCCGTTGCGTCTGGATCCCCCTGAACATCCGAACTGCGAAACAGAGGCGACTAAAGCCAAGAGTAGAGCGAGTGACGTTTGTTTCCGCATGACCATCTTCAAGTCTCCTCGGTGCGAAGCGGTTACGTTTAGCCGACCTCGCTTTGGTGATCGCTGACCAAATGTAATTACCAGTCTTGTCTGTTTGGGGCGTTTACTCTCAAAAGGGAAAAAGCCTCCCAGGTGACGGCAACAACGACGGCAGCATTGCCCCGAAAATGATCTTCGTCAGCCAAAAACAGACGATAATCATTACCGGCACGGCGAAGGCCGCTCTGGATTCAGACACAAGCGAAATCCGAGTGACTCCCGTGTAGAGCATGAGGATGCCATAACAGAGCGCGAAGACGACAAGCAGAGCCGCAATCTCCAAATTTGCCAGACCCAGTACGCTGCTTACAAGAACCAGGGCGCCGATTGGCAAAAGAGCAGCGCCAGCTATGAAACAGTCGCCGTGAAGGCTCCCCTGGCCTCCGAAGACTTTGCGCGTAGCAGCGCCGGCAGCGAGCAGACTTACAAAAGGCACAGCACCAAAAAAAATGATCTTTAGCGAATCGGCAAAGTCGGGCTTCGAAAAAGTCGGTAAGGCGATGTATACGCCCACGAAGACGCACAAGATTGAAAACACTGCGAACACGATTCCCACCCCCATCGCGCGTGGCGGCCCCAAGCTGTGAAATGCAACCGGCAGTCCACCTACCGGATTCGACGCAAAAGTCTTGAACGCCTGCGTGGCGTCTCTCGAAGCCTCCTTTACTTTCGCAGTGACCTGCGGGGCGACGCGGGGCTGGCTAGAAGAGCCAGCTTCGGGTGCCACAAACAACGAGCCCGTTGTTGTTTGGCCTGCCATGGCGGGAACACATGTGGGGCATAGTCCAGTAGCAGGGTTAAGTGCCCCACCACATTCTGTACAATACATAATCTTTCTCCTTCATCTTCGAGAATCGTAGTCATAACAACTAACTGCTGAACCTGGACCGGATGGCCCAATAGCTCTACTTGATGTCAACAGTTCCCACCCATGAATTAAATTGCCAGTGCACTTCTTTGAGTACCCAGCGACCGTCGCTGTAGTGTTTAAGAACTGCATATCCAGGTCCTGAATAATTCCTGGCTTGTACCTGTTGCGTGCCGAACTTGTACATTTCATCGTAGAAATTCGGAGAATTTATTTCTGGCTTTTTTGGAGCCTGCTTATCGCTGGAGACCGGTGTTCCCGCTTGATCTGCTTTGTATTGAAAGTTATTAAACCGCAGGTCAGCTCGAGCGCCGTTCTCCTGTGGCAGTTCCTGAATACCATCTACCGCGATGCTTCCGGCGACGCGCAGATTGCCAGTCATCCTTCCAATTGCGTCTTCTACTTTCGAGTTTGTTAATTTGTTGGTGTCCGCTTGAGTCGCATTGTTGATTATTGAGCTGATGGTCCGCTCGGAGGTCGTAATCGGATAAGTGGTGTTGGTGCTACCTGTGTTTCGAGAAAGCAGAAGATAGAAGACAACCACCACTGAGCATGCCGTAACGATTATGACGACGTTTTTCTTTCGGCCATCCGTAGAGGCTCTTTCTGATCCTCTGCCAACTTGTTGACCGCAGTTAAAGCAGAATACGGCCTTGTTGCTTATTTGCTCATTGCAATTTGGACATGTAGGATGCCGCGAGAAGTGAATGTCGGTCGCCTCTGCTCGCTCCCCCAGACCCTGCCCGCACTGTTGGCAGAATCTTGAATCTCCATCCACGACGCTACCGCAGCCTGGGCAATTCGCGTTTCCAAATGTAACCTCGCTGTCTGTTGGGGGCTGATTTGTCATTGAAGTTGACAGGTAGCAGTTTTGTTTCGCGCTGTGCCGGTAGTCAGACGTTCTGACTCGCCGGTAGCCTGGTTGATGAACGCGCATACCACTCATGTGGCGCGCCGTTAAAAAACCTGTTCCCCCTGGTCAGTAAGAAAGCGAAACGAATCTGTATTAAGAGATGATTTGGTCTCGCAGTTGGCAGGCCTTGAATCGAGAAAGATGAAGGAGCGGCCAGTCCGGGCGCTGACCTGATCGGCCTTCGAGAAACTGCGAGGGTTGGTTTTATACTTCAAGTACATCATGTATAGCAACCTTATACTGTGGTCAGAATCAAGTTTTCCCGAAATCCCTAACGGCTTCGGAATTGATGGACCTCGTATCGCTCACTGCCTGTGTGCAGATCGCCCGCCGGAGTCCTGGTACTTGAGAACTAGTGAAACCAGAAGACCACCATTGTGTTTATCTTCGACGAGATAAAATGTTTGTGGCACCGGATCAGCGTACGTCAGGAGCCTGGCGCCTGTATTCGCAGCCTCTCGTTCTGTTTCTGAGTAGGGCTGACTGACTCCACCTTCCAGCTCGAAGACTTCAGAGTATCCTGTATAGAGTCTTTCAATGAATTCCATGTCAGCGGCAGAGACCTGCACGGCGTCTTGGCCTAAGTTAGATAAGCGGGTGATCGGTTTGTCTGTTATAGCGATGGATAAGACCTCGCCGACGAGCCTCTTGCTCGGGTCAAGTCCAACTTTCTTCGCCTCGAAAAAGAAGGGGTCATCAACCAGAGCCGGCAACTCAATCGGCCTGTTCGCCCTGATCCGGTTATTGCCATCTCTTAGACGTGATATCGGGAATATCATGTAGGGTGCGCTCAGCGATCCGTCGTGGTAAATCTCGCGGTCGAACACATAGAGATAGCCGTCGCGGGGCGACTCGATACCAAGTCGTACTTTCTCCCCATAGGCAAGCACCGGCTCGCCCGAAATGCGCTCGGCTTCATACTGGACCGAGGACTTCGACTCTTTTGGGTACCAGAGGATCCTTGCTCCGTTGTATCCGCGTCGTGCCTCTCGAACTTTCCAAATCGTCACGCCAACCTTTTGCGAACTAAGCGGTAGATCCACTTTGGCCACGGCCTGGGTTGAAGATCCGCAGCCAGTTTGGCTCTTGGCTGTGTGTGTTTCTTTTACGCGGTTGATGCATTTTGCTGCCGTGCTTGTTTGTTTCGCGACTCGCTTATATTGAGGTTGTTTCCTTTGTGCGCTTACAGGTGGCCCCGATTTGCCATGCCCAGCAGGATTAGGGTCGCAGGTGCCGTTGCGTATTGCTTCGACCGGGCAGATGTGCCGGGGATTTGGCCCTTCGTCTTGCTGCTGCATTTTCGCCGAGGTCGACAGCCCTGAACCTAAGGTGAGCACGCAAGTCAGCAAAACCGTAAAGGCCAACCAGGTTGTCAGCGAATTAAGTCTGAAGATATTCATTGTTGTAAATCTCCTCCTACTTACTAAGCGGGAAATTCGAGAATGATTTGTCACCGCGTTTCATTCATTCAGATCTTCGATGGCGCAGCTCGGCTTTGTAGGCGATGGTATCGCCCGAGCCCTTAACTTCGGTCTGTGCTTTTGAAATGTCCTCGGTGGCGGACAGATCGGGCGGAAGGTTTTGATTTAGATAAGTTCTGACCTGCTCGGTTTCTTCTTCAGGTATTTCTCCTGGCTCTTGGTATTTTTCGAGAATCCTAACCGGAGTATTTGAGAACAATAACCAAAAGTGCTCAGTGCCGTCTTTATTGTCGAATCCAAGGCGGGCAGAAGAGATGCGCGTGTTTGCTTTAACCAAAAACTTGCCTTGGTAATAAAAGGTCCTAACGTCTTTGTAATTCCTTCCTTCATTAACCAAATACAAGTATCCGCCCTGCGGGCTCGCGAAGTTCATAACGAATTGATCTCCGTTGGTGAAGACCTCCTGCCCCGATGCTTTTATCGAACGATCGTCGGGCTTGCCATTGTTGGTTCGCGTCAAGTCCAACCAAAAGGAAAACGTGCGGAAGGGTTTTGACTCAGCCGGTTGAGCCTCTTTATCAGCGGAAACGGAATTGTTAGCACTTGGCGAAAGCCTGCCAGGCAAAAGACTCCAAAGCGTGTATGCACCCGCAAGCAAGAGAACCACTCCTGCGGCAAAGGCAATGCCTTTTATCGCGCCTTTCTTGTTTTCCTTGGGCAGGCTCGGCTCTAAAGATGATCGCGATGGCGATACTGTCGCACCCTTCGGTCTAATAGGCTGCGGTATCTCTGTTCGACGCAATCCGATTTGTTCTACGGCCGTTGCGAACGACTCGCAAAATTCCCTTGCTCTTTGAGGTCGCTTCGACGAGTCAGGATCCAAGGCGTTCCTTAGCAACTGGTCTATCTCGTCTGTAGTCCCTGCCCGCAACTGGCTCGCGGGTTTGAAAGAACAGGTAGCCTGCTGCTCTATCAGTTCTTTAACATTCGTACCAAAAGGCATTCTGCCGGTCAGAAGCTGATAAGCAGTTACGGCTAGCGAATAGACATCGGAAGCAGGAGTTAACTGAATGGCACCACGGTCATTATCAGTCTCCATCATGTTCGTCAATTGCTCGGGCGAGACATAACCGAGGGTTCCCCACGTCTGATCTTGGAAGACTGTGCTCATGGGGCTGATTGGTAACTTCACATCTGCAGCGTTGAAGTCAATCACTTTAACCGCGCCGTCGTGAGTGATCATGACATTCTCAGCCTTCATGTCGCGGTGTAATATCGATAGCTCGTGAGCTGCTTCCAGACCTTTGCCAGCCTGCCTAATGATGCTGGCAATCTCTTGGAAGGAAAGGCCAACTCTCTTTCCGTCACGATCTCTATTCGCGTTCAACAATTCGAGCGCATTTTTGCCGTCAATGAACTCCTGGACCATAAACGGGCGGCGGTCTGGCAGCTCGCCAAAATCTCGCACATGGACAACGTAGCTGCAGCGCTCGAGCTTCCTCAAAGCATCAAATT
>DATKIS010000232.1:0-2365 GCA_035543975.1 Pyrinomonadaceae bacterium | reverse complement strand
CTCCGACCCTGAGGTCCCAGACGAGCCCCAAGCATGAACATCACATTACAAGACTTGTCCAATGGCCCCGTGTACGCTCAGGTACGCGAACAAATCGAAACCCTCATCAGCAGTAAGTCGGTGGCTTCGGGAGACACGCTGCCTGGTCCGGCCGCGCTGGCGCAAAGGCTCTCGGTTGACAAAGGCGAGATTCAACGGGCGTACTTCGAATTGGAGCACGCCGGCTTAATCACCAAACAGACTGGCAAAGACTTCCTCGGCCAGGCCAAAACGACTTATCGCGTAGCGTGAACAACAAAACGATCCACTAAATCACACCACGCAACACTAACCTTCTTGGCAGACTTCCGTGTCATTTCGTGCATCGTTTTTTCTCACCACTCTGTGAAAATACTCCTACGTGATATGCTTTTTGCCGCTCAAAAAAGCGTCAAGCGCTTCTACGGTGCGATTGCGAAAGTGGCGGAATTGGCAGACGCGCCAGACTTAGGATCTGGTACCGCAAGGTGTGGGGGTTCGAGTCCCCCCTTTCGCACCACATGCCAGTAGACAGTAAGTAGAGGGCAGCTGGCAGAACAAATATCGACAGAGGAAGGACGCCCGCGGGTCACCTAGACAACGGGCCGGTGTTTAATGAAGACAGAGTTTGTAGACGTCTCCCCCACTCGGAAGGAGATCAAGATTGAAATTGAAACGGATACTGTCCGCGCGACCTACGATCGCATAAGCGATCAATACGCCAAGCAGGCAAAGGTGCCGGGGTTTCGGCCGGGACATGCTCCTCGCGCGGTTGTTCGCAGCAGATTTAAGAGCGAGATTCGTTCCGACGTCCTGCGCGAACTTGTGCCGGAGGCAATTAATGATGCAATCATCAAACACGAGTTGAATACTCTTGGCGAACCGGATGTAGAACTCGAGAACAACGAAGCCCTTGAGAAATTCGGCGAACAACCGATTTCCGTTAAGGTAAACGTCGAGGTGCTGCCCAAAGTTGAGCTGCAGAACTACAAAGGCATCGAAGCTGTGCGCCAAACGCGGCCCATTAGTGATGAAAATGTCGATGAGATGTTTGAAGCCCTGCGCGAATCCTCCGCGGCCATGCAACCCGTGGAAGACCGGGGAGCGGAGTTGGGTGACACCGTAACCATTAACGTTGAAGGAAAGTTTCTTGACGAGACTGCCGAGGGCCCGGACGCAGAGCCGATCAAGGCTGACGACGTGGAGGTGACGCTCGGCGGCAAGGGTGTGCAACCGGAATTCACTGACAACCTGATCGGCGTTAAGGCCGACGACGAAAAGACGTTTGTAGTTGATTACCCGGAAGACTTTTCGTCAAAGGGACTGGCCGGCAAGAGGGTTGAATATACTGCTACTGTCTCGGCCGTGCGGGTCAAAGAACTGCCCGAAGCAGATGACGAATGGGCCAGAAGCCTGAACGAAGAATTCGATTCGGTCACGACGCTGCGGGGCAAGATTCGGGAAGACCTGGAGAAGCGTGCCGGACAGGAAGCTGACCATCGACTGCGCGCGGAGTTAATGCGCAAACTTATCGAGGGCCATCAATTTGAAGTACCTGAAAGCCTGATCGATCATCAGACCAATTACCGGATGGAGACTGCCGTTCGCGACATGATCGGAAGAGGAATCGATCCGCGCACTCAGGAAATAAACTGGGAAGGTGCGCGGGCAGAGCTAAAGGGTCAGGCGGAAGAGGATGTAAGAGGATCGATGCTGCTGGAACGCATCGCCGAAGAAGAGCAGATTGACGTTTCAAACGAAGAGATTGAAGCTGAGATACAGGCAATCGCGGCAGGCTCTAAACAGCCGATAGAGCAAGTGCGTAGCGTCTTGACAAAGGAAGGGGGCGAACGTAGCATCGCGAACAGATTGCGCAATCGCAAAGCGCTTGATCTACTGGTTGAAAATGCCAAAGTGGCAGATGAAGAGTGGAGCGAAGAAAAAGTTAAGGATGAAGGCTGATGGATGAAGGATGAATTAGGAATAGACTTAGATTTAATCCTATTCATCCTTCATAATTCATCCTTCATCCTTTTGTCTTAATACGAGGTTAATCAGCTTATGGCTTTAGTCCCCATGGTTGTCGAACAAACGTCGCGAGGCGAGCGTGCGTTCGATATTTACTCACGGCTTCTTAAGGACAGCATTATCTTTATCGGCACGCCGATCGACGACCAGATCGCGAATCTTATCGTCGCCCAGCTTTTGTTTTTAGAAGCCGAAGATCCGGAGCGTGACATCAATCTATATATCAACTCGCCGGGCGGTTCGATCACGGCGGGCATGGCCATCTACGACACGATGCAGTTCATCGACTGCGACGTCGCCACCTACGGCATGGGCCTGG
>DATKIS010000231.1:0-2356 GCA_035543975.1 Pyrinomonadaceae bacterium | reverse complement strand
GCCGGATTCGACGAAGCCATTTGAGCCAATTCAACTTCTGAGATCCCCAGCGACCTCATCGTGCGGACAGCATCCAGCATGGATATGACTGACCCCGCAATGCTGCCGGCGCTATTACTCGTGCGACCCTGCTCAACGTTTATGGTTTCACCCCATATTTGATAGTCACCGTCGCCTAAACCTGCCGCCGCCACCGCGTCGCTGATGAGTGTTAAGCCGGCGGCGCCCTTCAACTTGAACAGCACCTGCAGCATGTGCCGATCGAGATGAATGCCATCGGCAATCACATCGCAAGTAACGTCGTCGCGAGATAGTCCCCAGGCAATAGGACCAGGCGAGCGATGATGGAGCGGCGACATTGCGTTCATGAAATGGGTCATGTGGCGAGCGCCAGCCTCAAATGCTTTCTCCAGCAGCGCAAACTCCGCCTTGCTATGACCTATCGAGACGATCCAACCGCGACGGTCTAACTCGCGGACAAGCTCGATCCCGCCATCAATCTCGGGCGCTAAGGTAGTCATATGTTTGACCACCTGACGATCTCCGCCTGGAATGCGTGGCAGACTATCAATATCGCCGGGCCCGGAAAAAGTCCGAAAGAATTGTTTCCGCAATGCACCACACTGCGACGAGTTTACGAATGGTCCCTCGTAGTGAACACCCAGGATCCGAGCTCCTCGCCTGGCGTCATCAGTCGCCTTCATTGCACCTGCAATCGCACCGATCGCCTGCGCATAATCGGCATTCGGAGCAGGCACCAGAGTAGCCAACCAGCCCGTCACACCCTGCGTTGCCAGAAACTGCGAGACGCGATGTAAGTCAGCTGTGTCTGCAACCATCGTATCGACGCCAACCGCACCGTGAATGTGTACATCGATAAACCCGGGCACGAGCGTGAGGCCGTCCAGATTAACTACCGAGTCTGCGGACGGCAATCCATCTCCCGCAGCTTCGAAGACCCGAGTGATGCGATCGTCATGAACGAGCAGGCTGGCGTTCTCAGCCGTCCGTTCCGGCAGGACTATGCTGGCGTTGTGCAGGAGCACTGTATTGGCTGGACTAACTCTTTCCGGGGTTTCAGTTGCGGCCTTCACTCAGTTGCCGCTCTACCACATTGATTAGGGTACTGAGACGATCGTCAGTCGCACGGCCGTTTTCGCTCACGGCGGCAATCTTTGGACCTAAGCTTTCGATCTCGCGTTCGTGTATTTCAGCGATGGAAGTAGAGCGCCAATTCCTTCTTCGGTTCGAGTCCATCTTTCTTCAGCTCCCTTATGAGCGTCGGCTAAAGCTTCGATCTTCGCAGACGACTTTGCTTGTTGCTCCAGGATGAACTCCATCGTCTTCTGCGTCTCTTCGTTGGTCATAAGGCACCCTCTTTTTTGTTGGCTGCTTCCTATGTGTCGACGCGCAACATTGTAACACCCGGATGGAAATTTTCCAGGCACATCTTGAACTCAACTATTAAATGCGAATGCCCGCAACGTTTCTCAACGCTGCAGGCATTCGATTTTGAAGACTATCCTTTTTAGAACTGCACCTTCGCACCAAACTGCATGGTGCGAGGGTCACGGTAAGCACCGACTAGCCCGAATGAAGTACTCGTTACATTCGTGCTAACGAAACTTCTGTAGTTTGTCTTGTTAAGGATATTGAAGACCTCTGCCCGAAGCTGGACCCGGACGTTTTCACTAAACCGGACGTTCTTTGACATCGTAAAATCAACGCGCTTGGTCGGAGGACCATTAATGATGCCACGTTGGGCGTTTCCGGGCGTGTTGGCCAACCCAGTCGCTGTGTTCGAAGGGTTAGTCTGAAAACAATCTATCGTAACCCACTGGACGGTATGTGGTGCGTTAGCGTTAGGGTCACAGATGAGGTTCGGTCTGGCGACTGGATTAGCGAGGATGAGACCCAGGCCGGCGGGATCAAGGTTTGACGTCGTGGCCGTGAATGGCAACCCGGAGTTATAGGTAACGATTCCGGATGCTTGCCAACCGCCCAGCGTCTTGCCTATGAAGCCCTGCTGTGTTTTGAAAAAAGGCAATACATAGGCATAGTTAATATTCAGGATATGGCGACGGTCCAGAGCGGCTCTCTGGTATTCGCTTCTGATGTCGTAAGGATTCTGCGGGGAATTGGACCGGTCACTAGGATTATTGGTCAGATTCTTGGACCACGTGTACGCCAACTTCACATACGAATAGCCGCTGAACCGATGCTCAACGGCGATTTGCATACTGTGGTAATTAGAATCGTACCGCGGTTGAACCAGGGCAATCGATCGGTAACCTTTATATGGACGAAGCTGGTCAAGAATCAGAGTATCCGTCGTTGTTCCGTTTGGATTTCCGGT
>DATKIS010000230.1:0-3414 GCA_035543975.1 Pyrinomonadaceae bacterium | reverse complement strand
CGGTGTTAGCGCATCCTTCAATTTGAGTTACGCGCGTCTCTCACCGGAATCTGCGGCAGTGTTTAGGCAAATTGCGGTGTTCTCTTCGACCTTCGACTCGGAGGCGGAGGAATTTGTATGCAGTGATGAAGACCATCAACAGCTGAGCGACTTGTTGCGGCGTAGTTTGGTGCTATTTGACCGAAAGACCAAACGTTATCGTTTGCACGAACTAGTTCGCATCTTTGGGAACTCTCTGGCTAGTAGTGAGGAGATCGCCAACTCGGAAAAGCGCTTCGGGCAACACTATTTGAATGTGCTTGCTCGAGCAAATCAACTCTACCTGCAGAGTGGGCAACCTCATTCCCAGGGATTGGAGATTTTTGACCATGAACGAGAAAACATTAGACACGGCTGGACATGGAGCTCTAGCCAGGCAGAGAGTGACAGTGATGTCGCTAAGCTATCTTGGACCTTTACATTGGCGGGCGGCAACATCCTGCTCAATCGCCTCCCGGCCGATGAATTAAAGGCCTGGTGTCAACGATCCATCTCGATTGCCAAGCAGCTAAACAGTCGAGAAGCCGAACTGACTCCTTTGACTCTTTTAGGTCTCGTTCATGAATCAGTTGGGGAATACAATTCCGCAGAACAGGTTTTTCGCGAGGCAATAGTCCTGGCTAATGAGCTGGAAGATCAACGTGGGACTGCCGTCGTTTACCAGCACTTGGGCCGCGCGCAGGCCGACTCCGGAAAGCTGTACGACGCCATTCAGAGCTATGAACGCGCAAAACAAATTTGGTGCGATTTAGGTGAGCACGAAAATGAGTGGAAACTAATTGCGGACATTGGGTTAGCGTACTCAGAGGTAAGAGAAACCACCCTGGCCATCAGCCATCTTCAATCGGTAGTCGATAACGCTCGCAAGGAAGGAAACGAGTTAGACGAAGCCAATGCACTAGCAAATTTGGCGAATGTTTACGGCAAAAGAAGTCGCGCAGAAGCAATATCTCTAGACGAGCAAGCCGCGCAAATCTTTGAACGGCTTGGTTACAAACACTGGGCGGCACAGGCGCTAGCAACGTCTGGGCAGTGGCTTGTCGAAACCGGGGAGTCTGCCAAAGGGATTCAGCGACTTGAGGAATCTATCAGTGTGCTTCATGAAATAGGAGACCGTCATTTGGAAGTCCTTGCTGTTGGGCAGCTTGGCGAAGCATATATGACGCTAAACGAGCCACAGAAAGCGATCGCCGCTTTCGATAGGCAGCTGCAGCTTGCCCGGGAAATAGGTGACAAACACCGGGAAGCGAATGCCTTGGTTGACAAAGGGAAAATGCTGGCAGCCGATGGACAAATGGATCTGGCGACAATTGCTTTTGATGAAGCTCGTAATGTGGCGCAACTCACCGGGAACCTAGATCACGAATTCAACACGTTATGTAAGGCGGGCAAGGCTTATGTAAAGGCCGGCCGTCGTCAAGAAGCAATAAAAGCCTTTGAGGACCAAGTGACGCTAGGGAATTCAATGGGAATCGCGAGCAAGGCACTTCACGCGCTCAAGCATTTAGCCGACTCATTCGCGGAATGGGAAGACATCGCGCGGGCAAAGGCATATATGCAACTAAGAGTCATCGTCAGCCAACAGAGCAAGGATGTGCATGACTATCCCGAAGCCTTGTTCGAGTCCGCAATGTTTTTTGCCGAAATAGGAAAACTCGAACCAGCAATTTTACAAGCTGAAAGCGCAGTTGTTGCCTTTGATCGGAACAAGGACTTTTCCTGCGCCAGGAAAGTGCGCGATAAGATCGAGGAATGGAAACGAGCGCAGGCTTAGGAGACTTGATAGTGCTCGAAGCGAGAAATTGATGCTGACATGTTACGTTGACGAAAGCACCGCCTTTGGTGAAACCGATCCAGCAACCAGCGTGGCCGGATATGTCGCCACTGGTAAACAGTGGGCAACATTTGGGCGCGCGTGGAACCTCATGCTCAAACATTACGGTGTCGAGATATTTCACACCAAAGAAATTGAGACCGCCGAGGGCCGCAAGCGTTCGATTTACAAAGGATGGTCAAAGAAAAAACGAGAGGAGTTTCAGAACGAGATAATTGCGATCATTAGGGAGAGCGGCCTTCAGGATGTTGGGGCAGCGATTCCCCTATCGGTCTACAGAGCCGCTATGACTCCGCAGCGCATCAAGAAATATGGCAAGACTCCAGACGGCCTCTGCGCACTGGTAGCAATGATGCAGGCAACTGGCTATGCCTGGGACAACATAGCCGTCTACAAGCAAGCGCCAGTTTTTATTTATGAACGAGGCGGCCTATGCAGGAAAGTACTGGAGTGGGCGCACGATGAACTTAAGGAGTCAAAGCTTTATCGCGACTTCTTTAGTCTTAGCACTTTGAGATCGGAACCCAAGAGTAAAGAGTTTCCTCAGTTACAAGCCGCGGACTATCTGGCATTCAATATCAGCAAAAGGTGTAGCCATGTGGTGGACCCAAACCCGCCAGCAGTCGCGAATCTAGAAACCTTGGCGGACGGCAAGAAAGTGCGGCCCATGCGATACCCGCTTCAGGCGCTATACGCGGGAGGCGGAAGTAGCAATGTATGTCACGCTCCTACAACGGAGAGATTAGAAGCGCTATTGCAGGTAATAGAAGCTGACGATGATCCTGCCTGAAGGGACGTTGGACAATTCCAAACGCATCGCTGCGTCTAGTATAAGCTAGCCTGATCAAAGAGGCCTTCGCTCTATTTATCGCGCGAGCAAAAATAGCCCTAGCAGCTTCACGTGTCCCTGTGATCCTAGACGATAGGAATCTTAGCCGTATGAAACCTTTGCTACTCCTCTTTATCTGGCACATCCTCCTTGCTGGACCGATCGCGATTTTCGAGTTCTCCATCAGGCGAACCTGAATCCTGATAATCATTGCGTGCCTGATGCCCGGCCGCTTTGAATTCTTTCGTTGAATCCGGTTCTTCACCTTTTTCCTTCTGAAAATCGCGCGCACCTTCTCTCGCTTGTTCCTCGGTTAAACCCTTAGCCATGGGCCCCTTACCTCCTCCCCTGTATTAGTTCCAATCACCAAACGGTTCTCATCTGGAATTATGCAGTTCTCGTTCCCATTGAGGTCTAAACTGTCCACAATTTTGGGGGTAGCTTTCTCCTCTGGACCGCCGTTCTTCTCCGTCGCGTCTTCGATTCTGATTACGTGTTCGAGGCACATCTCAAAAAAACCAGCAATCTCTGGCCCCGCGGCTCGAACTTCTCGCTCGATTTCCTCGTCCAGTTGTTGAGGCATCTCTTTCAGAATCTCTGTCAAACACGCTTCTATCAGCGGTCCATGCCCATTTAGTCGCAATGACAGACACGCCCAAACACACAATTTGCCAGCAGTGAAGATCATTGCTCGATCAACTTCCCAGGGTCG
>DATKIS010000229.1:0-4098 GCA_035543975.1 Pyrinomonadaceae bacterium | reverse complement strand
AAGGCTTTCGACAGAGAACGGTCCGCATACGCGCACGCGCTTGTTGTCCTCGTAGGGCTGGTCATACAGCGTTTCCGAATCCGCGTGCTTGGCGATAGCGGCGTCGATCTGTTCCCGCGTCATACCTTCCTTGATGTCCGGATTGTTGGCAATTGATTTGAGAGTCACGTGGGGCACGCGCCTATAGACAAAGCCCTTCTTGATGTCGCTTTCCGTTTTGTGCTCGGGGGGAATCTTGCCGGTTAGCTCAGATTCTTTCTTGATGCCTTCAGGAGAGTCGGCCAATAGATAGTAAGGATACTTCGCGGACATCAAGCGCGTGCGAGCTAAGGCCAGGGCGACCCGACTGGTATCGCAGGTGATCCAGCGTCGTCCCCACTGCTCGGCTACATACGCCGTACTACCACTGCCGCAGGTTGGGTCGAGGACCAAATCGCCGGGATCAGTGGTCATCAGGAGGCATCGCTCAATTATTTTAATGCCGGTTTGTACAACATAAATCTTGTCGCCTCCGACACTACTTCCTACGTCGGCCCAGACATTCGTAATCGGAAACGCAGGAAAATCGATAAGGTAACGAACGTAGTTGAGGGTGTTCCCGCTTAGTTCGATCCGGTTTGCGTTTATCAGACGTTGAAAGCCATCTTCTCCAGTTTTCCAATAGCCACTCGTGGGCCTTATCGTTTTCCCCTGAAAATTTACGGGGAAATCGCCCGGAGGTCTTTGGCTCCGCATATCACTGAGGCGATAATGTCTTGCATTCGAGAGATCAGCTTTATTGCTCAATACAGTTGCTAGCCGCAATCGTTGACCATCGGATAACTCAACTTTGTCATATGCCGATGCCCCCTCACCATCTATCGCCTTGTCAATGAAGAGCTGGCGATATTTAACTTTCGATTTATCTCTCGCATACAGAAGTACGTAGTCACAAGTTCCAGCCAGCAATTCGGTAGTTGCACTACTCGTCTTAGAAAACGTGATTAGAGAGACGAAGTTCTCGCTCCCAAAAACTTCATCCAAGACGTTTCGAACCAAGTGGATGTTTTCATCTCCAATCTGCATAAATACACTGCCGGTCTCCGTCAGCAAATCGCGCGCAACGACCAATCGATCGCGTAGGTAGGCAAGATAGGAATGAATACCCAGCTTCCAAGTATCCCGAAACGCGCGCACCTGTTCTGGTTGTCGGGTGGCATCTTCCGCCTTGCCGTCTTTCACATCCCGCTTACGCGTACTGACTTGCCAGTTGGAGCCGAACTTAATTCCATAGGGCGGATCGAGATAGATCATCTGCACCTTGCCCTTCACTCCTTCCTTCTCAGCCATTGAAGTCATGACCAGCAGAGAGTCGCCAAGGATCATCCGGTTCGACCAGTTCTGCTCGTGATGATAGAAATCCACTTTCTGATCAAACTCGGTTGGGCCGCCATTGAAGTCGGCAAAAAGGCTGGGCTCATCATCGGCGGGTGGCTCAATGCGCGGCAGCGCGTCGATGATCGCCTGAGGATGGATTTTCTCCTGAATGTAGATGGGCACAAGGGGCACACTCAGGTCCTCGCGATCCTGCTCGTCTTTGCCCTGCCAGACCAGTTGCGGATCAAGGGACGGATCGCGCGGATAGAGCAGGGGCGGCGGTGCCTGCTCTTCGTCCGCTACAAAATCACGTAGCTCTTCTGTGGGTATGTTGGCGCGCTTATCCTTGTGGCGAATTGATTCGACCTTTGTGGGTGTGCGGTTCTTCTTAGGCATTGAACGTGATCCTTGACCGATTCCAGTAAGGGGGCAGTAGCCCGACCGTTAGGGAGGGCGTCGTGGCCCTCGTGTCTCCGTGCGCCCTCCCTAACGGTCGGGCTACAGCCCTGCGTTTCCAGGTGCATTCAGAAACTTGCGGATCTGATTCTGCGAGTCCCAGGGGTCGTCAATTTCTACCATTGCCCAGCGACCGAAACCACCGTGATTATTAACAGCGGGCACCCAAAGCGTCTGCGCCGTGGCTACCTTCGCGGCCTTGTCCTTCTTCTCCCGGCCAGTCACTTCGACCAACAGGTTTAAGAGATCAGCCGAGCCGCGTTCATCCTTAATACAGGCAATGAAATCGGGAATGTAATTTCTTTCTTCGCCGTTGAGCGTGTAGGGAATGGTGAAACCAAGATTGTGATTCTTCACATAGCGAATTACTTCCGGCATCTCTTCGAGAGACTGGGCCATCTTCTGTTCCCACGAGTCTGTGTCAGCAACTACATGCGAGACATGGCATTTGTCGGCGCGGGTCGCGAAGACAGATCGCGTGGTGTCGAAGTCCACGTAACGGGTCGAGCCAATCGTGTCGTACGGCCGCAGGATCGGTTTGAGCGCAGCCGAGCCATCGGTGGAGGCGACGATCGCCTTGTAAATGCGATCAGCCGCATCGTGCGCGAATTCAATCAGCAACAGCAACTGCGGGAAAGTGTTGTCCTTGAGCGTGACGCACTCGGCCAGCCAGCGTTTGGCGATGCCAAGCAACTGGGGAAAGAGCCAGGGCTTGTCGTTATTGTCGTCATCGCGAAAGTATTTTTCGAGCGTCAGCCTCGCCAAAAGAAAAGCAACTTCGTTTGGGCGGCGGCCTTTCAAATCGTCAAGCGTATGAATGCTCGACTCGCCGACGATAGGGGCATTCTCCGTCTTGGTCGGAACGTCGGCCGTTGACAGTGTTAATCCTGATTCGTCGGTGAAGCGCGCGGTGAGTCGCTCGCCCGCGATGTCGTAACGATAACCATTCAAACGCGGGAAGGTGATTTCGCACCCAAGCCGACTCTCAATAGCGCGGACACGCGTCGGCAAAGGCCCAGGGGGCGGGTCGGTAGTAGCACCACTGCACGGGATAAACGAAAAGGGTACGCCGTAAACTTCCGCGTACTCAGGATTGAAATGGCCCTTTTCGTTAGCAGCGTAGCTCATGCGGCGCAGTGCGCGACCGACGACTTGTTCACACAACAGTTGTGTTCCGAATGCGCGAACACCGAGCACATGGGTAACTGTGTTGGCGTCCCATCCTTCGGTGAGCATCGATACACTCACCACGCACTTGACGTGTTCGCCGAGTTTGCCCGCCTTACCCACGGTGTTCATTACTTCGCGCAGCAAGTCCTCGTCGGTCAGGTCTTCGGCATCGCGTCCGGGAAAGCGGTTGCGGTACTCAACTTTGAACTCGCCAATTTCCCTCGCAGCGATCTGCTTGAACTCGTCGCTCATTCCTTCGCCTGATTCAAGCTGCCGGCTGTCTACCAGAATTGAATTTGGCCGATGCAGCCACCCGCCCTTCTCGTCGTCGTTACGGAAGATCGGAAGTTGTCCGGCTTGCACGACCATCTCTTCACCGATTTGCTTTTCCCAGCCGGCAACATAATCGAAGACGAGTTTGGAAACGTTAGTGTTATTGCACACCACGATGAAGACAGGCGGGGTGATGCCGCGCGCACGGGCCTCGGCGTTCATTTCCCAGAGGCGATAATACTTCTCATAGTTTCCATAGAGACTAAGCAGCGCGCCCTGTAGTTCTACAGGCAACTTCGGTTCGCCGGTGACTGCTTCGGTCTTCCGGCTCTTGCGCGGCAGTTGGTCGCGAATGCGCAGCCACAAATCGCGATAGGTAGGTTGCTCGCCGGTCATTGAATCATCTGCGACCGGCACGCGGGGAACCTTGACGATACCCGCTTCGATGGCATCAATCAGCGAGAAGTCCGAAACCACCCACGGAAAGAGTGTGCCTTCGGGATAGCCTGAACCGCGCAAGAAGAAAGGCGTAGCCGAAAGATCGTAAATCGCTTTGACGCCAATCTTCGCTTTCACCGCTTCGATTCCGGAAATCCAGATACGCGCTTCTTCTTCGCGGGTTTTCGCTTCGAGGCGATCATCTCCAGTAAGTTTTTCGTCCTCGGCTTCAGGCCGGCGACGATAACAGTGATGAGCTTCGTCGTTGAGGACGATGATGTTCTTCTTTGTGCCTAACTCCCGACAAACGCGTCGCACCATTTGGTCAGGGGTTTCCTTGAACGCGCTCGTTGGTCCGTCGGCGAGGATGGATTTTGTGATCTTCCCGGCGGCGACCTTTTCACG
>DATKIS010000228.1:0-3526 GCA_035543975.1 Pyrinomonadaceae bacterium | reverse complement strand
ATCCACCGCCTTCGTAAGAAGGCCGATCGTAATTACCCCCCATCGGATGGCTCTCTTGCCCGTCAGGCTTGCCATACATAATCCAGATGCGGCCCCGATCCGTCTTCCAGCCAGGGATTCCTGAGGCGAAATGCTCGTTGGCATAGGCAATTCGCTCGTAATACTCCTCTTTGAACTCGTTCTCGTCCGTATCCGGGTCCGGATCGCGCCGCCGCCAAAACTCTTCGATGAACCGTTCGCGCTCGTCATCGGTCGCTAATTTCTTGAAAGCCTTCTTTTCCTCGTCGGTGATTACGTAAGTGACGTCCTTATCCAACCAGTCTTTGTAGGCCTTCTTGAGTTCCGGTTTCACATTACGCGGTTTGTCCGTAGGATCCTGGGGCTGAGATGACTCCTGCGCAAAGCCGAGGAAACTAGCGCCGGTCAGGACAAGGGGAAAAATCGCCAAACGGAAAGCGGCTTTCTGGCAAAACATAACTAAACTCCTACTGCTTTTATGGGACTTAGGGCGTTACGGCTACAGCTCGGGGCCTGATTGGAAACAACGGATTCTAAGGTCTCGTCGCGAACACAGTCAAGATGCGACAAATGCGGGTGCTCGTTGCCTTTTTCCCTCAACTTCACTCCAAGAGGTGTTGGGGCGGGGGGTCCGCCCTTCTGAACGGCGTTCCGGAGCCAGCCACCGGCTCAGTCCACGTTCTCATCGGGAATCAACGGCGTCTATGTTGCCGTCCTCGGCCGGTTAAATATCCAGGCTACAAAGATGGACACGATGTAGAGCACAATCATCGGGGCCGCAAATAGCAACATGTTAGGAATATCGTTGGTGGGAGAAAGAACGGCGGCGGCAATCAGAATGACGATAAGTGCCGTTTTCCAAATCCGAACCAAAAACCTCGCCGTGACCAGCCCGATCCGCGCCAGAACGTAGGTAACGGCCGGCATCTGGAATACCACACCCATCCCCAACATCACGATGATAATGAAATCAAAGTAGTCGTCAGCCTTCAAAAGCAGCCTGAAATCCGAGCCCAAACCGAGCAGATACTTCGCCGCGGGTGGAAAAATCACCTTGTAAGCGAACATCGCTCCCAGCACAAACGAGATAGACGAAAGCGCGATGAACGGCGTTACATAAGCACGCTCGTGGGGGTATAAGCCCGGTGATACAAAAGCCCAGATTTGCCACAAGAGGAACGGAACCGACAAGCAAATCGCCGCATAAAGCGAAACCTTGACGTAAAGCGAGAATGGCTCAATGGCACTGGTGACTATTAGTTTGTCGTTGATGCCTGAGTAGGCCTCGGGCAGGGCGCTGAAATCTACAGGAAGACGGACACCTTTGGGAATAACCGTGCTGCTCGCAAAGATTGGTTCATCGGTAAACACTCCCAACGTCCCCTGGGCGTCTTTCGCTACGCGCGCAACCACCGAGGTCCCGGCCGGCATGAGGCTGGTTCCAATCTTTGTCTCTTCGGAAAACACGTAACGGCCGAGGTCGTTCTCCTTCAAAGAACTCAACGGCAGGATTTGCTCGTTGCCAGTCAACCCCTTCATTGGTACCTGCCGTCTTTGCGCGTCGGCGAGAGCTCGTTCGACGGGCACCGCCAGGAACCTGTAAATGCGATCAGAAACAAACCAGCAAAGCGTGGCAGCGACGAATACAAACAAGACAGAGCGCATCAGACGGCGACGGAGCTCGTCCAAGTGCTCCAGAAACGACATCTGCCCGCCGAGTTCTTCCTCTCTGCGGTTCCCGGTGGCGAATGGTCTAAGCAGCGTTGACATCTGGGTTTCGTTTCGATTGGACTAACTTCATAACCAGTCGCGCTTGCGTGGGGCTTCAGCCTCGTCTGTAGAAAAACTGCGCGTTTCGGCAGATTGAGGTGCGTCGAAGTCGGAAGCTTGCCGAGGTATCACCTGGTCGGCTGCTACAGGTTCGATGGCTGGCGGTTGCAACGATCGGCTAACGGTCTCCTGGCCCAAAATTGTATTCTCGTGAGGAAGCGTTACTGGATTGGCAGGTATGCCCAGGCTGGATTCCTCAAGACTCACTTCCCGCTCCCAGGTACGCTTGAAGTCGTCGGAGGCGCGCCGAAACTCCGCCATACTTTTGCCCAGAGAACGACTGAGTTGGGGTAGTTTGCGCGGGCCAAAAAACACCAACGCCATCACCAGGATGAAAAGCAACTCCGTGCTTCCAAGTGATTCGAGAAGTAGGAAAACCACCGTCGTAATCTTTACCCTTCAGAGCCACAGCTGGAAAAGCCTTTGACTGCAGATTGTACCCTGTAGCTGAACAAACCAGAAATTACCTTCAACTTGAACATAGCGACTGCAAATCCACGGCGTTTCGTGCGGCGAACTGTATCAACATACAGACTGAGCGAATGAGCAATCAACTCAGTACTCAGTTGGCTCGCTTGACACTGCTTAGATGTCTCCCGCAACCTTTTGCTTACTAGAGAAAAGTTTGAGCGAGTTTGTCACTTTCATCCGCAACCTACGAAATCAAATGGAAACTCGGATCAGGAATAACGTCTTATCGACGGACACCTCGGAGAGTTTCCTCGAGCGTTTTGCCGAGATCGCGGAAGCAATCGCCTCGACCACAAAGAAACTCGAGAAGGCGGCGTTGCTCGGAGGCTATCTCCGCCGACTTGATGACGCGGATCTCGGTCGTGCGGCCCGTTATTTTGCCGGACATCAATTCGCTTCAAACGACGCCCGAACTACAAATGTGGGAGGCAGCATTATCACGGCTGCCTTGAGTGAGGCTACCGGGTTGAGCAAGGACGAGCTCTATCCCATCTACGTGCGCCTCGGAGATGCAGGCGAAACTGCGTTTGAAGCCGTGACTAAGGCCAAACCCTATCAGGAACCCACGATTACGCTCGCCGAAACGGAATCGATCATAACGCGCTTGAGTGAGACGCCGGGAATCAAAAACAAAACCCGGCTGTTAGTTGTCGTCCTGGGTCATGCCACGCCACTCGAGGCAAAGTATCTCATCAAGTTACTCGCCGGCGACTTGCGTATCGGTCTGAGAGAAAGCCTCGTTGAAGATGCGATTGCCCGGGCTTTTGAACAACCCCTGGCACAGGTTTCAAAGGTAAACATGCTGCTGGGCGACATTGGCGAAACAGCGGTACGCGCGCGGGCAAACGACTTTGAAACCGTCAGCATGCGCCTGTTTCATCCCATCAAGTTTATGCTCGCGACACCCGCCACCGACCTGGCTGACATCGCACGAACAATGCCCGACGAGTTTTTCGTCGAAGATAAGTTTGACGGAATACGGGCCCAGGCCCACACCAAAGATGGACGCGTGGCGATCTACTCACGAACTATGGATGAGATCACGCACCGTTTCCCCGAGCTGGTTTTACCGCTGCAGAGTCTGGGCGTCGACGCTGTGATCGACGGAGAGATTGTGCCGGCTCGCGGTGAACACATACTGCCTTTTAGCGAACTGCAAAATCGTTTGGGTCGAAAAACGATTGGCGCCGATCTGATGAGCGAGGTT
>DATKIS010000227.1:0-3587 GCA_035543975.1 Pyrinomonadaceae bacterium | reverse complement strand
AGGCGAAGTCCGAACAGTCGGCTGAATCTGGGGGACCAGAAACAAAGATATGCGAATACCCGCGCAAGTAAATAGCGCACTTGCCATCACGAACAGCCCGCCTCCAAGCGCCTAAATCAATCGGTGCTGTGGCGGGAAATTGTATCCCGCTAAGTATTAAGTCTGAGAAACGTGAGAGCCAAAGATCGCGGTCGAGCCTTCTCGGATCGCCAAATACGGCATCATCAATTCGACGAATCGTATCACGCAATTGCTTCTGTGATTCTTTACGTTTGACCGCCAAATTTCCTAAATCAATATACTTGGATTCGGATATAATCGCGGCTAACTGCAGTTCGCCCTCCGCTACCTCGGGAGACAGGACCAGCAAATCCGCGATCTGCTCTTCTCGCTGACCCAGCCATTCAGCATAATCATCGAGGAAATACCATCCGAACCGGCGTGCCCCGCCAAGCTCACATTGGATAAGGTACCTACTAAGCACGACTCCTATGAGTTCACTGGCATTCCTACCACGCTTAGCGGCACGAAGCACTATATCTCCAGAAATCTCATTTGCGTGATTGATAAACCTCTCCGTAAGCTCTCGATATTCGGCGTCGGACAGGCCAAGATTTAGATCCCTCAGCCGCCCCAAAACCATCGATCTAAGCAAACTCAACGGGGCTGTCGAAGACACCAAGACGTTCCGGCCTTGCCCCGTTCCTTGCTTATACCTAATCACCTTCACATTCTGATTCAGCAGTTGACGCCTATCGAGTAATCCGTCGTAATTGACCACCCAGTTTCCAAGATTGTGTATCTCGCTGAAAATGTTAGACGTGAGAGGATTGTTAAAATCTAACTTGCGTGCTGGTAACAAACGCTTCGTCTCGTTCCCGTCCCAGTCTCCCTCAATAAACGTAGTGAGCGCCGTGATGAACGACCATCCTTCAGCGCTTTGCACGGGACAACACAAGTAGACGACTGATTTCATATCGTCAGTGGCTGACGGGCGGCGCCGTGACCATCGAGCGGGCACGAATGTCGAGAGGTCCACTGGATCGGCCGTCTCCGGGTACCAGTCTACCGTCGCATGCCGAGCGATCACGTCTTCCAAAAACACAATGTCTGCCGGTGGTCCATCTTTTGGATCTGGCACCGGCGCTTGATCTGCCATGATGCCAATGCGGAGCCTGGCCATGAAATCCTTAGAGGCTTCGCTCGAAACGAAGGAGTCCGCGTCTGCGTCTGATGATTCAATAATTTTCTCATAAAGTTCGCGCAGTTTTTGGCCGTCTCGATGGCGAAGAATGATTTGGCAGCGAAGATCGTCCTCGTCTTCGTGAAGTTCACTCATCTCGTCAACAAGAGCATACGGCAGTCGCGCCGAATCACAGTTGTACAAGACGACTGATAGATTTGCCCTCTCGTGTGGGTACAGCAGAAGATATCTTTTCGTGAGATTTAGGAGTAATGCAGAAGTCTCAGAGGGACTTTCATTCGTATCGTCGAATCCGTCATTACTGATCACCGGCGTCTCATGAAGACTATAGTCAAGGTACGAGTCCGTTAATGTCAGAAGTTCGGGCTTCGTTTGCTGCCAACCAAGCACCACCTCTGGATAGTAAGGATGGGAAAGTTCCAGTCCCAGTTCTTTAAAAAAGAGCGCGGGATCACCGAAGACCACAGTGTCTGTGGTTAGAAGGTGCCTCAGGAGAGAGCCAACCTGGTTCGCCTTATTTGCAATCGCGGCCAGGCGAAATGGATGCCATGGCGCAACTAGCGCAGTGACTCGACCACCGTCGACTCTGATCGTCCCAATCTCCAATAGCGGCCTCAGGAGCAGTTCCCGATTGCGGTCCCCCCTGGCATCTCGACATATCGCGCTCAAAAGAACACTGTAGTCTTGCACCTGTTTGATGAGAGATGGACTAGCCAACCCACTCTCTCCAAAGTCAGTAATCGCTGCTGCGTAACTCTCCCGAAAAGTCTGGAACAGAGTACCCAACTGTTGTGCTGTGCCTTTCGACACGAGCCCATCATTTTCGGCGTTCACCAAGTTTTTGGGCCAAATGCGCGATATGTCGTCGCTCTTTTTGTAGACCCCAACAAAACTCCCTCGTTCCTGCCCATAAGCAGCATAGAGCGTCTGGACATTGCGCAAATCCAAAGACTGGGGCCGACCTTTACTGCTCATTGGTTCGCGACTAACGCGGCAATACACGAGAGGGTTTTCGATGAGGCGTGACCAGTCGCCGGGGAGCTCACTAGCTATCGCAATTGGAGCGTACTTCCATATGAGTTGGCGATGAAACGTCGCCGGAACGCCGGTTGATTGCTCCACTTCCAACTCAAGGAGAAACTTTAGTTGTAAGGCGGGTTTGGCCGTCGATCTATTCACGTAAGGCTTTTTTGCTTGCCGCCAAAGATTACTAAGTGCTTCGAAATTCAGAACGTCACCAATGTCCCATGAAACCTTGTTGCCAAAAATCTCTTTGACGCCTCGGTACCGATGTGCGAAATAGAGTCCAGCGTCGATGTTGACTTCCTTGAGGTCCTTCTTTGTGCGCCGATCGCACGTGATCCTTAGACGCCGCTTCGTAGCAATTAAGTCCTCGTCGAACAGCTTCCTCAAGCACGCTGCCACTCCAGCAAGGAAGTCATCGGACTCAACTGGACTGCCAAAGACAAACCTGTCCCATTTCGCCTTGAGGGATGGCTGCTCCTTAAGTTCGCCTCGATGGCGACTGTAGAATTCCTCATCCTCATCTTGAGCTTCAATCCGCTTTGCAGCGCGGGAGAGTCTATCCAGGTAGTCGCCGTCATCGTCGTTCAATAACCCCTCTTCTCGCTCGTCGTAGAACTCAATGGTCGCCTTCCCCAGATTGAACTTTTCTCTCTTGAGACCATCGAATAAGGGCTGGACCAACTCCCACTCACATTGGGCAAGCGCTGATGATGCCGCGTTCCAGCCACTATTCGCCTTAATGAAGGTCTCGACGATGGGGTGGATGTCGTCGGGTATAGCGTCCTTCACCTTTTCAAACGCAGACGTGAGGTCATCTTCAAACAATGGTGTTTGCGTGGGAGTCTGCTTTAGTAAATAGCAGGCGCGCCTCTTGACCGCTTGAGCAAAGAGCGCCTTCCATTTGGAAGCATAAGCGGCGGTCTTCTCGCTTAGACTGGTGAAGTAAGTTGTGTCTCTCGGAATCCGAAGAGCGGGAAGTGCAAAGCCGAGCGCGTGAAGAATAGGATGGCCCTCAGCGATGGCGGTCTGAGTTTGTAAGACATAGTCCGCATAGGTGTCGAGTGAGAAGGATCGGACTTCGAGCAGACTCTGTAATGCTTTTACCCACCAGTTCTTATGTTGATCTGTTATCGGGAGATCTTTTGAAGCCAAGCGCACCCACAATTCAGGTTGCGCCTGAAGTTGGGCTCCGCCTACCGGCATCAACTCCTTCAGTGACTGGTCTTCATCGTCGCCGGTATTCGCCACCAACAAAGCGGATCGCGGGCAGTCAGCATTGCGAAAGTATGTTGTTCTCTCCTTGGTAAGAACTTCGTCTGGGAGGCCATGATCACCGACGAAGTGTAAGGGCAGCTTG
>DATKIS010000226.1:0-4051 GCA_035543975.1 Pyrinomonadaceae bacterium | reverse complement strand
TGTCCTTGAGAGAGGAAAGATCATTGAGGAAGGAAATCACCAGGAACTTCTGGCCCGAAAAGGGCTTTATGCGTCTCTTTGGCACCTTCAACATGAGGACCCGTTGGGCGACATCGAAGTGCGACTCACTTGAGGCCTGATTTTCTACGGTCGCGAGATCTGGCCAAAGATCAAATTTTTTCCACCCCGCACTGCTGATCACGCCAATTCGCCCGTCTAGATAAGATCTCTGGCGGGCGGCCTTTTCCTTGAACGTCTAGTCCCTGGGTAAGTAACCGATCATACGCAAGAGCGCCGGCCAAACCAATGTCACAACTTAGCGCGAGCAAGGAACCAGATCCCAAGACCGAGCAACTGGCCCAGATGCTATCGAATTGCACGCCAAGCATGACACGCTACAGTCCACAGCCGACGCTCCAACTGACTCGGATCGCCGTCACTAATTACCATCGGCGGCGGCCAATACGACGAATCAAGATCAAGCGAACTGACGGCGTCTGCGGGAATTGCAGCATTTTTTCGTTCATCGACTTGTTACCTCCTGTTAGGTGTTTGATGAGACTTGAGGGGAAGATAATATTCTTTTGACGGGAACTGTCAAGAGCTTTTCGTTCTTAATGTTACTGCTCAATTAAATCTCCGCTTAACTGCTCAGGGAAAATGTCCGCATGCTAGCAGCATGGGTACAATCACCTTGAATGAAAAACAACGCCGTCGTTGCGAGATCATCACGCGGCTGATCGCGAAGAAGATTAGCAACAACGAAGCCAGCGAGTTACTGGACCGGAGCAGGCGCCAGATGCGACGCATGCGGCAACGCTATGAGGCGCAGGGTTTGGAGACCCTGATTCACGGCAACCAAGGCCGACCGTCGCCCCGGCGTACGCAGCCAGCTCTCATCGAGCAACTGAGAGAGTTGGCTGGACCCACGGGCCGCTATCACGATTTCAACGTCTCGCATCTGGCGGAGATGCTGGCGCGCGATGATCAAGATTCCCCGATCCACACTGTCACGCCGGCTCATTACTCATCACATTCGCCCGCCCCGACGTGCCAAGCGGCCGTCAAGCGCATGCAGCGCGAGCGCAAGAGCGCCGAGGGCCTGATGTTGCAAACCGACGCTTCGCCACACGATTGGTTGGATCGTTATCCGCTAACGATGGAGTAATACCAATTGCGTATTCCGGTGATTGTGAGCAGTGATTCCGGCGGCAACGTGAACAGCATTCCGGTGATTGTGAGCAGTGATTCCGGCGCCAACGTGAGCACCGTTCCGGTTCATCGTGAGCAGCGTTCCGGCGGAACGTGAGCGGGACGGTCGTCGCCTAACGCTGGCTGCAGATTATTTACAGCTTAGAGGCGTTGGCGGTCAAGGATTTCGGCGCTTGCGCATAGATTCTCCCTTCAGTTCTAGTTTGTAAGAGTTGTGCAGCAGGCGGTCGAGCAGGGCGTCGGCCACGGTTGGTTCGCCGAGATATTCATGCCAGTGACCGATTGGTAACTGACTGGTGATCAGGGTTGAGCGAGTGGCGTGACGGTCCTCGATGATTTCGAGCAGGTCATGTCGTTCACTCTGAGTAATGGGTTTGAGACCAAAGTCGTCGAGGACAATGAGGTCAGTCTTGGCCAACTGCGCGAGGCGCTTGGAGAAGGAGCCATCACCGCGAGCGATGCGCAAACTATCGAGCAGGCGCGGGACCCGTTCATAGCGAACGGAGAGACCCTGGCGACAGGCCTGATGGCCCAGGGCACAAGCCAGCCATGACTTGCCGGTGCCGGTAGGACCAGTGAGATGAAGATTGTGATGGGCACGGATCCAGTCACCGGTAACCAGGGTGGCCATCAGGCTGCGCTCCAGGTCGCGGCGATGTTTGTAATCGATGTCTTCAACACAGGCTGGTTGTTTGAGACGGGCCAGTTGTAAGAGGCGGGTGAGGCGGCGGTTCTCGCGCTCGCTGAGTTCGCGATCGACGAGCAGGGAGAAGCGTTCTTCAAAAGAGAGGGCATGAGTATCGGGCTGTTGGAGTTGTTGGGCAAAAGCGTCGGCCATACCGTTGAGCCTGAGGCGATGGAGTTGGTCGAGAGTTTGATTAAGCAGCATGCG
The DNA here is from genome assembly GCA_035543975.1 of Pyrinomonadaceae bacterium. GTDB lineage: Bacteria > Acidobacteriota > Blastocatellia > Pyrinomonadales > Pyrinomonadaceae > PSRF01. The sequence continues at coordinate 1,947 of DATKIS010000226.1, read as the reverse complement.
GGTTGGTCTCCTTCTTTGGTTTTGTTTTCTGGTTCTTGTTTTCTATTTCTATATTTGGTCCAGTAGTAGTGGCTGTGGAACTGTGGGAAAGTCGCGCTGCTTTTTGGCGAGACTTTTCCACATTTCCATAGCCGGTCTGGCGCTGGCTGGCTGGCCGCGGAGTCAGTCTTTCACTGGTAGTAGTCGGGGCCACGGATGTTCTCGTGGAGCAATGAAGGTTGTGACGCGGCGGTCTCCGGCAGCGGCTGTTGGTCCAGTCCCTGCTCCAGCAGCGAGACCACACTGCGGCGGGTCGGCGAGCCGAGCATCATGGCCCGCTGACAGGCCGCTTCGAGGCGGATGGAGCCAAAGCGTTTGGCCAGATTGAGCAACCCGAGACAACTGCGATAGCCCATCTCCGGGTGCGGTCTGTGCTCCAGCAGATGTTTGACCAGGTCGCGAGTGTGTGGGCCCACCTGGACACCCCAGTTAAGGAATCGACCGGGGGTCCACTCCAGGTGGGCCCGGTGCGCTTTGGGCATATGCTCAGCATTTGTTGAATATGAGCCCTGGCGCCGGGAACGAACATGGGCGGCGACGCGCTTACCGGCGTGGAAGAACTCCACCATCTTTTCGGTCAGGCAAGCATCGACTTTTTGCCGGCAAAGCGAATGTGGCACCGAGTAGAAATGTTTCTCCACCTCTACGTGATAGTCGATGCTCACCATTCGTCCACGCCGCCAATCCTGGTACTCGTAAGGTTGCGCGGGTAACGGGCGCAGGGCTGGCTGGTCCAGAGTTTCGAACTGTGAGCGGCGGCAGCCGGGCAGCTTCTTGAAGGGTCGGAGATTGAGTTCGTCGAGTAGTCGGCGGATGGCGAGGTTCAGCTCGAAGAGCGAGAAGAAGGTGAGCTTGCGCAGCCGCGCCAGCACCCAACGCTCAACTACTAATACCCCTGACTCTACCTTGGCCTTGTCCCGTGGGCGGTAAGGACGCGCTGGCAGTGCGGCCGTGCCGTAGTAGGCCAGCATCTCCTTGTAGGAAGTGTTCAGGAGCGGCTCATAGCGGCAGGCTTTGGTGACTGCGCTGCGTAAGTTGTCAGGGATCACCAGTGCCGGGACGCCGTTAAAGAAAGCGAAGGCTCGGGTATGTGAGCCGAGCCAGTCGGGCAGGCCTTGGGTCCAGGTGGCTTCGGCATAGGTGTAGTTGGAAGCTCCCAACACGGCCACAAAGATCTGGGTCTCGCGTACTTCGCCGGTAAGGGCGTTGACCACTGGCACGGTCGGCCCGCAGTAGTCAACGAAGAGCTTCTCGCCGGCGCGGTGCGTTTGCCGCATCACCAGTTTGAGGCGTCGCTTCCACTCCTGGTAATGAAAGCAGAACTGGGTGTAGCTGTAACCAGTCGGCTGCTCGGCGCGATACTCTTCCCAGAGCAGTTGCCGGGTCACGCCCTTGCGTTTCAGTTGTTCGTGAATGTAGAGAAAGTCCAGTGGCGGGCGGTGTGAGTTGGACTGACCGTCGGCGGGGTCAGTGGTCTTTGATCAGAGCCGCTGGGCCAGGAGCTCGTCATCCAACTCGGCTGGTAACGGCCAACTAAGACTGGCCCGCTGCGCGGCCGCCTGATACTTGGCGACCGCCCCGTTGCTCAAATCGAGGCTGTGTGCGATTTGCCGCTGGCTCATCCCAGCAGCCGTTAACCGTAAGACTTCTTTGATGGTTTGCATGGAGACCCTCTGGGCTGACATCTATGGTTCTTTCCTCTCACTGTTTTAGTGGAGGCCATGATGTCTGCTCCGTTTGGAGTTGCTCCAGCATTAGGCGATGAGTCGCTCAACCAGGACTGGAATGAGTGCTCACAATGGTCCGGAATGGTGCTCACGATGCCCGGAACGGTGCTCACGATGAACCGGAATGCTGCTCACGATGAACCGGAATTGGTGCTCACAATGAACCGGAATGGGTGCTCAC
>DATKIS010000225.1:0-7280 GCA_035543975.1 Pyrinomonadaceae bacterium | reverse complement strand
TTACCATCTATTATTTCGGCTCGCTTCATCCAAGGCTCTTAGCTGTGCGCGGGCGATTTCTCGCCGGCCCGGGTCCGTCGACAACAGGGACTTGAAGAGCAGAATTGTCTTCATCGACATCGCGTAAAGACCGGCCGAACGCCCACGATGTTTGGAAAGGAACAACATCTGACTCGCATAGAAGTGGCGTAGCATGTCGGCTTTGTTCTGGGAGGTTGAAGCGCCACCATGGTGTCGAGCTGTGCCATTGGCTGAATAGCAGATAGCCCAACTGCGTTGCCTGAGCCTGAAGCAGAGGTCCTCTTCCTCGGAGTACATAAAAAACGCTTCGTCGAAAAGTCCAACCTCATCCAGCGCTGCTCGCCTCAACATCAGGCAAGCGCCATCGATCCAATCTACCGAACAGTCCTGGTTGGTTTTATCGAGAATCGGCCGGTGCGTCCGGCGCAAGTACTTCCAGCTGGTCCAGCCCATCATCCCGGATTGCTCAAGCGCCTGGTTAAGCGGCGTAAGGAAGTTTCGGGTGTTTAGTGTTTCCGCTCCGGCTGAGTTGACTATGCGACAGCCAGCCGCTCCGCACTTTGGGTCGCTACTGAGGACCTCACGAAGTGTCTGAAAACATTCGGGGGTAATGGTTGCATCGCTATTCAGCAACAAAATGAACGGCGCGGTGGTAGCTCGGATCGCCTGATTACAGGCAGCGCCAAATCCCAGGTTGGCCGGGTTCGCAATTGTCACTAACGGTGGGTAAGTTTGGCGAACTGATTCCAGACTGCCGTCGGTAGAAGCGTTGTCAACCACCACGATTTCGATGTCTGCGGAGCCCGTGCTGTCGAAGACGGAGGCGAGGCAACTAACCAAAAGGTCTCGGGTGTTGTAGCTGACGACAATTACTGCAACCTGAGGGGACGGCTTCATCTCTCGGAGAATATGGCACCAGCGCTATAGGGTCAATCTTGCTGATCGCGGAGCGCTAAACTATATTCTCACCGGCCACACTCGAACGCAGCGGTTGCAGAAAATCCCCAATGATGTCCTCGAATTTGTTGGTCGAAGAAGAGGCAGAGTCTCGGGCCGAGCCTCAAGCTCAGCTTCAGGCGGCGCCTCTCCTGACTGTCATCGTCCCGTGTTATCAGTCGGAACGCACCATTCGCCAATGCCTGGACGCCATCGTCAATCAGCGGACCTCTTTTCAGGTTGAAGTAATCGTGGTTGATAGTTCCACCGATCAAACACCCGAGATCGCAGCGCGTGAGTTTCCCTCCGTAAGACTAATCCATCTGAACCAACGCACCTTCGCCGGCGCCGCTCGCAATGTTGGTATCCGGGCTTCCGCGGCGGAGTTTTGCCTAATGATTGATTCGGATTGCGTAGCCGAACCGGACTTGATCGAAAGAGCTGTCGCGCGCCACCGGGAAGGTAACTACGCGGCGGTCGGAGGCTCTCTGGGAAACGGCACACCCAGGAGCGTCAGCGGCTGGATTGGATACCTGATCGAGTTTAAGGAGTTTATGCCGTCGACGCCGAAGCGATTAGAGAAGGGCATGCCCACCGCCAACATAACTTACCGGCGGGAAGTTCTGGAGAGATACGGCGGGTTCGACGACAGTATGTGGCTGGCCGAAGACATCCTGTTGCATTGGCAGATGCACCAGGCGGGGGAGCACATTCTTTTCGATCCAGCCATCAAAGTGACTCACTTGAACAAGACTGGATGGCGGCAGGTCCTTGGCTACCAGATTAATCTTGGCAGTCTCTCCGCCGTGGCCCGACGTCGCGGCGGATTGCCGGGAGGCATACTCCTGAAGTATCCACCGCTAATCTTGCTAATGCCGTTCATGCGGACGTATCGGGCGTTTCTCTGGTTCGCGAAACACGACCTGCACGTGTTGCTCGTGTTCCTTTTCATCTGGCCCATGTATCTGGTGGCCGCCGGATTCTGGTCGTGGGGATTTCTCAGGGAAGCGTGGGGAGGGAACGAAGGGGGGAACAGGGGAAGGGGTAAAGGGTAAGGGGTAAGGGAAAAGGCCAGCGGGCAGGGAACCCAAAACGACCGAGCCAGAAAGCGTGTCACTGCAAGCGGCCCCCTTCCCCTTTACCCCTTCCCCTTTACCCCCGCTTGTCGCGCGAGGATGTTCACGATTCGCTCCGCCGCCCGTCCATCGCCGAACGGATTAATCGCGGTAGACATCTGCAGGTATCTTTCCTGGTTGGTTAACAGGTCGGACGTTTCATCGATGATGTCCTGAGTTTTCAATCCAATTACTTTGCCCGCTCCACATTCGATGACCTCCGGACGTTCGGTCACCTCGCGCAACACCAACACCGGCTTGTGGAAGGAAACAGCCTCTTCCTGAATGCCACCAGAGTCGGTCAAGATCAGATAGCATCGACGCATTACGCCGAGCAGGTCGCGGTATGAGACGGGCGCGGTCAACTGAATTCGCGGGGTTTGGCCCAGTTCCTCGTAAACCATTTCCCTTACGTTTGGATTCAGATGAACCGGGAAAACTATCTCGACGTCGTCAAAAGTGGCCACGAGCGTTTTGAGGGCACTGCAAATCGACTTGAGATTGGGGCCGTGGTTCTCGCGGCGGTGGGCGGTTACGAGCAATACGCGCCGGCCGTCATAGTCAATCCCTCCCAGGCGTTCCTCGTCAAAAACGTCTACCGGCAGAATCGACTGCAGCGCGTCGACAATGGTATTGCCCGTCACAAACACATCTTCGGCCGCCACCCCTTCGCGCAGGAGATTGTCTCGGGCCCGCTCAGTCGGCGCGAAATGCAGGTCTGCAACGCAGCCCGCGATCCGGCGGTTGATTTCTTCCGGAAAGGGATTCCTCCTCAGAAATGATCTCAGCCCGGCCTCGACGTGACCCACGCGGACTCCAAGATAAAATGCTGCCAGCGCCGCCGTCATCACCGTGGTGGTATCGCCCTGAACCAGGATCGTGTGGGGCTTCAGTTCAGCAAACAGATCCGAGAGAGAGGCCAGGGATCGTGCAGCAAACGACCCCAGCGTTTGGTTCTCCTGCATCAAATCCAGATTAATATCCGGCTTTAGGCCAAACATATCCAAGGCCGAGAAGAGCATTTCGCGATGCTGCGAGGTGGTTACGAGAACGTGGTCAAACTCGGATGGGCGCTGCTCGAGTTCCAAAATGACAGGCGCCATTTTGATTACTTCCGGTCGCGTGCCCACGATGCTGAGAATTTTGGGAAGGCTCATCCGATTCTTTGAGTCCGCATAGTTGAACTATCTTAGTGGAATCAGTCAGAGTTGTCAGTGAAGGACCGTATCCGCGGAACGGAGTGAGCGGCGTCCCAATTTGAGGATTCTCTGTGCCTCCTCTCTGTTCTTGGTGTCTCCGTGGTGAAAACAGCGGAAACACCACGGAGACACAAAGAACGAGCACAGAGGGTTGTAAATCAGGGCACCACTCAGGTGCCGGCAACGCGAGCCTTATCTTGGGGTTCAGGTATCCTGCTAGAATCGCCTGTCTCGCAAATTAGCGCATTACAGTTCTCCAGGAACTTTTAAACCAATGAAACGTCCGGTGATTGTTACAGTCAGTGGGTTTAGCTCTGAGGTTGGCAAGACCGGACTCATGTTTGACTTGCTGAAGGCTTTTCCAGGTTGGGAAGCGATCAAGGTCACGCGCGGGCATTATCGATCCTGCGGCAAAGACCCTGCGGTCTGCTGTGTCAGCGACTTATTGAGGGACGATCCTGTTATCTGTTCCGGCCGTGATCAGAACTACGAGGCTGGCAAAGACACGGGACGCTATTGGGACGCCGGCGCCGCCAATGTTCACTGGCTGATTGTGACCGACGAACAAGTGGAGCGGGGTATTAGCCAGGCCCTGGCGCGCGTTACCGCGCCGGGGGTTTTCATTGAAGGCACCGGCATTCTGGATTTCATTGAGCCCGATTTGGCGTTGATGGTTTCCCGGGCCAGCGGCGGGACAGTCAAAAGCTCCGCGCGGCGAGCGTTAGCCCACGTTTCAGCGATCTATCTTTCGAATCTCACCGAGGAAGGTACTGATGAACGAGAGAAGTTTTCCATCTGGTGTAAGCAATCGGGAATGGATCAGCTCGTTGGTGATCTCCCAGTTTTTACCCGCGAAGATCTACCGGCGATAGGCGTGTCAATTAACGGAAAAATGCTGGAAGCAGCCAGCCAAAATGACGATGCATTCGAAGGAGGCCGACAATGGCGATAATTGACGGAATGTTGCAGGAACTTGAACATGAAGCACAAACGACCAGGCGCGTACTTGAGCGGGTCCCAGCGGATAAACTCACTTGGCGGCCCCATCCAAAAGCGAGGACACTGGGTGAACTGGCAATGCATGTAGCGCGGGTGCCTGGAGGAGTCGCCGAATTAATCGGTTCTCCTTCTCCCGCGCAAGTTCCTACTTTTGCTGAGCCTGTTCTGAATAGCGCATCGGAGCTGATCCCGGCGCTGGATGAGAGCATTGCCAAGGCGCGGAAGAAACTTGGCAGCATGGATGACGGTGCGCTGACTGAGACGTGGCGCATGATGCAGGGCGAGCGTGAGATCCTCGCGCTTCCGCGCGCGGCGTTGCTGCGTTCAATCATGCTGAACCACTGGTATCACCATCGTGGCCAACTGTCTGTTTATCTGAAGGAATTGGACGTGCCCATTCCCTCGATCTATGGGCCGAGCGCCGATGAAAACCCCTTTGGCTGAGCGACGCCAGCCAGGCAAGGGCACGAAGAAGAAGACGGCGCCCGACGACGAGAGGGCACTAACCGGCGACCTCCTCGTGCCCTTTCGTGTAGTTTCGTGGATCGGCTTGATTCCCGGGCAGGCGCGTCGACCCTTAGCCCGACATTTTTTGGTGCTGATATCCCGATTAGGCTAAACCTGGTGGCGAAAACTCAACAAAGGAAAACTCTCGTGAACAATAAAACTACCTTGCTCAAACGAATGACCCTGCCGGTGGCAGCGTTAGCGCTGATGGTTACCGCAATTGCAGTCGTGCAAACGAAAGGGCAGGAGGATTCCAAAGGCGGGGATCGGGGTGCGAATGAACAATGGGAATACCTGGCCGTGGCCGGGCCAAGCACCACCAACCTTACTCCCACCGGCAACTCGCGCCTGCGCAAGGAGCCAAACGTGCCCTTCGGCCGTGAGGCATTTGTACTGGAACAACACCTGGACAAGCTGGGGGCCAACGGCTGGGAGTTGGTCGCCATAGCTGGACCGCCGAGCGATCCGGCTTATTACTTCAAGCGCCGGAAATAATCGAGTTGGTTCGGCCTCCCGAAGCTAAGCCTGCTTCGCAAGGTCAGAACCACCTGCGTGAGCGGGTGGGATTCGATACGTTTCGGCCATCGGCTGACGTAAGTGGTATTGAACGCGTTTCGGCCAACCGTTTAGGCAGGCGGTATTGGACGGGTTTCGGCCACCCGCTTACGCAGGCGGTTCTGACAAATGCCGGTTTACCGCATTTGAGTGGGTCGCTCAGGCCGCTTTCTTAGCCGCCGTTTCCGCTAAGATGACCCGCGCGATATCCTGCAAGTAACGTCGCGGGCCTTTCTTCAACTGACGAACGGCGTCGGTGTTGAATTGAATAGCCACCGCAATCTTTTGGTCAGGGAAATACTCCATCTGAGACAGGTAGCCAGGAAACCACCCACCATGCCCGTAGCTCACCCCCAAGTCGGTTTTCCAAACCTGCGCGGCGAGTCCGTACCCGCTTCCCAGCGCTTCTCTTAACTCATCGCCCGCGACCATCTGATCGCGATAAGGCTTGCCGAAAGCCTTCGCCTCGTACAAGGCCTTCGCCCAGCGTGCGAGCTCCTCGGCAGTTGAGGCAAAGCCACCGCCCGTCCATTCCATTTGTGGGTTGAACAAAAATTTTCCGTTGACAATTATTGGGCCTTCGAAACCGAACGGGCTCTGTGGGCGCGAGTGACCGGTGACCACGCCCGGGAGTATCCGCCGATCTGAGGGAATGGTGTTCACGAGTCTGAGTGGCTTAAGCACGCGACGCGAGACTTCGTCATAGAGATTCTTTTTCGTGACTCGCTCGAAGATCATCCCAACCAGAATGTAGTTTGTATCTGCATAGGAGAAGCCTTTGCCGGCCGCGAACAGTGGCTTCGCGTCGAAGATGAAAGAAATCATCTCTTCAGGCTTCCACACCTTGTCCGGTTCAGCCTTCATGGCGGTAATAAACTCCGGCTTCAACACGTGCTCCGGTATCCCGCTGGTATGGTTCATCAGCATGCGCAGCGTGATCTCTTTCGCGTTCGGCAACTTGGTGAACCACGCCTCGTGGCCCAGCCAACGCTCGATCTTGTCGTCGAGGTTGATCTTTCCCTCTTCGACCAGTTGCAAGACCACGGCAGCAACGTAGGTCTTCCCGATACTGCCGGCCAACATTCGGTCGCGCGGGTTGAGGGGTGTCTTCGTGGCTAAGTCCGAAACACCGACAGCCACCGAGCCATAACGTCCATTCGGCAAAACGAACCCGACGGTAGCTCCGGGAAACTCTGCGGCTTTGTAAAGTTCGGTGAGCTTTGCCTGGACTGCCTGACCTATGCGGGCGAGATCCTTGTCTTTCTGGTCGGTGGCCCCGGCGGCGACTCGCATCGTGGCGGTCGGTTCGGCTGCATGTCCCTGTATGCCCGCGCTCGCCGGCTGGATTAGTAAGATCGACGCCAATAGAAGTGTTTTTGTTCGCCTCATAATTCGAACCGCCTCGCCGTATCAGAATTAGGTGGGCCCGCTTCCGACGCGTGCTCCAATCGCTTCGGAAGCAAGACGCAGTTTCTAAGGAGACTCCTACGACAAGTCTTGAAGGTTAGTTTATGTTTTTCTTTTGGGGCTGAAGTGGAGCACTAAGATTTGGACTATTGTCCAAAAATCCAGGTTTAAAAAACGGGGGAGCCGGTTGCATTGAGGAGCGCTTGCATCAAGTCCTACCAGGCCAGATAAAGACGCGCCGCCACCTCCGATGTCGCCCCTGGTCGCGTCGCGGCGGTCAAAGCCCGGGCTATGTGCGTTCCAGCATTACAGCAAGGGTTAACGGGGAGACACGCGCGCGCCGGGCCGTCATCACGTTGACATGTTCATTATCCAGAAAGCAATCAAGACGGCGATGCGGGCGGCTGGGACTGATAAGCCAGCTACTTCATATACGCTGCGCCATTCGTTTGCGACCCATTTGCTGGAAGACGGCTATGACATTCGGACGATTCAGGACTTACTCGGCCACAAAGACGTAAAGACCACGATGATCTATACT
>DATKIS010000224.1:0-3198 GCA_035543975.1 Pyrinomonadaceae bacterium | reverse complement strand
TCATGGCCTGCTCATCGAGATAAACCAGCATCATGTATTTCATTGCTTGCCTCCATCAATTGAGTGAAACCGCGAATCGACTGCCCGGTGATTCAGGGGTGCTCAGCCGCCTGCTCCAACGCCTTTAGGTCAATCTTCTTAATCGTTAATCAAGCCTTCTTCATCCCCAAATACCAGTCCCGCTGTTTCTTATCGAGCCGCTCAATTGCGTAACGCAGCGTGGTGCGCGGCATGGTCGCGGCATATTGGTCCAGGAATGCCAACAGTCTCTTTGGATCCGGGCCGCCCGCCGTCCGTAACATCCATCCGGTTGCCTTGTGGAGTAAGTCTTCATCGTCATCAATCAACAACTCCGCGATTTGGAAAGTGTCCTCTACCTCGCCGCGTTTGCTCAGTTGACCGGTTCCCAGGATGGCGGTGCGACGTTCCCACATGTTTTTCGAGCGCGCCAGTTGGTACAAAATGTCGCGCGGCTGATCAAGCAAATAGATCCCGACGACATAGAGAGCGCCCAGATCCACCAGGTCCCAATTGTTCACTCGATCGTGGCGCCTGATATATAGATCGAATAGTTCTTGCTTGCGCTCACTGGTGGCTTTCCGGGCCCTGGCCTGCTTGCCCATGATACTCAGCGCGCCGGCCCTCGCTTCATGGATTGGACTCTCCAGCAGTTTCTCAATTTCAGGGAGGGACAACTCGATAAACTCTTTCGCCAAATCGAATACCTGCCCCATCCGCACCCCGATAAACCTGTCGCCTTCGCCGTATTCGCCAGGGCCGGATTTGAAGTAACGCTGAATCTTCGCCAACTCTTCAGGTGAACTGAGGGCCTTTAGCCTCTGCAGAAAATCCCTGGCCTTCAAATTTTTTCCGTTGCTTGCCAAGGTCTTCCTCTCAGTCCGCGGTCGCCGTTCTTTTCATCTCCCCTATATTCCAGTAACCCGCGTTTGAAACTTATTTCGTCCGGAGCTTTCCGCCCAACCACACGCAAGGAAGAGCCAGGACCGCCAACGCTATTGGATACCAGGCCGGTCCCAACTTCATGGGTATCGTCGCTATGGCCGCGAACGTGCTGATTACCAGCCCTATTAATCCGAGAATCAGGACATACCGCATTTTCGGGTTGGGCGCTAACGCCGCGGTCACGTATCCGCCGCCCACCGTAAAGACACTGCGGTAGATCGTCGCGGTCACCACCATCCAGGTCGTGTGGAGCCCTTGGCTTGGCTGAGGGAAGATTCCGAGTGACTCCAGAATGAAATCTGTCAGCGTGTGCGTGACCACGATAAAGATCATCCCGGCAAGAATGGCCCCGATGCCTTTCAAGATATTCACGTTAACTCCTCGTTAGTTTCCGTCTGACTTTTCTCCGTGCGTCCTCGGTGTTCTCTGTGTCTCAGTAGTGGAAAACGGCTGGGAACACTTACCACAGGGACACAGAGAACACCGAAAGCGCACAAGGATTCGGGCAGTAGAACACAACCCTAACGACTCTCCTGTTTACAACGCTCACCCGTAATTGTGGATTTGCCGGCCATCATATTTCCTCTTTTTTAGCCCAGCAAGCCTTAGCGGTCAGCCGCAACACACGGGATTGGCCAGTCAGTATCTCGATTTCGCTCCTGCCCCACCCGCTCTGACATGGGAACTTGAATGCGCATCTACCAGTAAGTCGAACCACAAGGCGCTGGATCGACACTCCGCCCAAAAATTAATTAACATGCGTCATGTTGCCAAACGCTAATGCGGCGGTTCAGGCGGTCTACAGCTCGGACTGGGGACGGATTGTTGCCACTCTGATTCGGTCGTTCGGTGATTTTGACCTTGCTGAAGAGGCTGCCCAGGAAGCTTTTGCCGCCGCCGTTGACCAGTGGCGAGAGTCTGGCGTCCCAGACTCGCCTCCGGCCTGGATCATCCAAACAGCTCGTCATAAGGCCATTGACCGCCTCCGCCGCCAGACGCGCTTCCAGGAGAAAGTCGAGTCTTATGTGGCATCGGGCCAGGTGCCCACGGTTGAAGAACCGGACTACGACACTGGCGAAATCCCTGACGATCAACTTCGCTTAATCTTTACCTGCTGCCATCCGGCGCTGAACGAGGAGGTACAAGTAGCACTGACGCTGCGGACCCTCGGTGGCCTGGAGACGGATGAGATTGCGCGAGCGTTTCTCGTGCCGCCGGCGACGATGGCCCAACGACTCGTGCGGGCCAAACGCAAAATTCGAGATGCCGGTATTCCCTACCAGGTTCCGGAAACCAGTGAAATGCCCGAGCGCCTCAATGCGGTGCTGACGGTTATCTATCTCATCTTCAGCGAAGGCTACGCGGCCACTCGCGGCGAGCCACTCATGAGAAACGATCTTTGCGTGGAGGCGATAAGGTTGGCCCGGCTGGTGAGAAAGTTGATGTCGCCGCAACCGCCGACCGAAGCAACTGCCCTGTTGGCTTTGATGCTGCTCCATGACTCTCGACGCGACGCGCGTTTGGATGAGGCAGGCGATATCGTGCTTCTCGAAGAGCAGGATCGAAGGTGCTGGGATCGGCAGCAGATTGCCGAGGCTTTGCCGCTGGTGGTCGGGGCACTGCGATCTGAGCCCGGTCCTTTTGCGTTACAGGCCGCCATCGCGGCCGCACATTGCCGGGCGGCGCATCCTGATGACACCGATTGGTCTGAGATTGTCCGGCTCTACGGTCTGCTCCAACTGGCCCAACCATCTCCCATCGTGTCGTTAAACCGCGCCGTGGCAGTTGCCATGGTGCTGGGACCACAGTCGGGGCTGGAGCTGATCGAGGAGCTGGCGGAGGCGGGCGATCTCGAAGACTACCACTTGTTGCATGCCGCCCGCGCCGACCTGCTGCGTCGGCTGGGATCGTCGGCCGACGCGGCCAGGAGCTACGTGCGGGCACTCGAACTTGTAACTAACGACAGCGAGCGCCGCTATCTTGAGCGGCGGTTGCGTGAAGTCTCGTCAGTAGCACCTGCATAGCTTGCCAGCACCACCTGCGTGAGCGGGTGGCTGGCTTGCCAGCACCACCTGCGTCAGCGGGTGGCTGTCTTGTCAGCACCACCTGCGTCAGCGGGTGGTCGTGGTTCAACATCACCTGGCCCGATGTCAACAAATAGCCACCCGCTTACGCAGGTGGTTCTGACCAGTCACGCCAGAAGTAAGGCCAGGCATCGTGCAGGTAGAGCGCAAA
>DATKIS010000223.1:0-2786 GCA_035543975.1 Pyrinomonadaceae bacterium | reverse complement strand
ACGCGATAGGCGGCGTGAGTCAGGACCTTCTCCACGAATGCCGGATCGAAGTCAGTTTTGAAGCCGGTGGTTTCTTCCGGGTCGTTCCAGGCCAACAGAATCCCTTTCCCTTCGCGACGGAAATGAAACCCGCTGGACATGTCGATGACCATCGGAAAACGTTGTGGTAGTCCGTCGAAAGGTTCGGTGGGGACCAGTTGCCGGCGCAGCGGTTCGACTGGAAGATCTGCTCCGGCCATCCGCGCGACTTCTGCTGCCCAGGGGCCGGCGGCGTTGATGACGATGGGAGTAGAGACGTGGCCGCGCGTGGTGGTGACGCCGGTGATGCGTCGGCGATCGCTTGGGGGAATCCGCGCCGTTGAATTCCTTCCAGCGTTTGCGGGCAGAATGCTTGCGCTTCGAGGTTCAACTTCGATTCCGGTTACCGCAGTATCCAGCCACAAACGCACGCCGCGCGCGCGCGCGTTTAGCATGAAGCCCATCATTACGCTATGTGGATCAACGAACCCGTCGGTTTGGCAAAAAGTGCCGCCGATGATGTCATGCAGGCGAAGTTGAGGGACAAACTGGCCGATGTCTTCACGAGAAACGAGTTCTACATTCTTCACCCCCAGCGCGAGTTGCCGTTCTCGATTAGCCTTCAGATAGTCAAAGTGGCGCTCGTTGGTTGCGCAGAAGAGATAGCCATGTGCCCGGTAGTCTGCCGGGTGGCCCACTACCTCATCGAAGCGTGAAAAGAAGTCGATGGAAAAACGCGACATCTGAATGTTTACGCCCGTGGAAAACTGCGCGCGCACTCCACCCATGCTTTTGCCGGTCGAACCTTTGCCCTGGTGGGCTTCGCGTTCGATTACGAGCACATTCGTGCAACCTTGTTCGGCGAGGTGGTAGGCCACGCTGGACCCCACAATACCGCTGCCGATAATCACCACGTCTGCTGTTTCAGTCATAGTTGTCGCAAATTGGATTGCCGCCCTACAATAGCCGCCTGACCGCATGGTGATATCGTCGAGCAGTATCTGGAGATAGCTGCGCGAGAATAAGCTGAAGCGCTGATCAGATACAACATCGATGACCAAGGATTTGCATTCGGGTGTGAATGCTGAGCTTGTGTAGTTGGGTAAGATGCAACCTGAAGGTTGTACTCTGAACGCCGGTATGCGGCGTATAGAGTCCAAGCTTTAGCTTGCGGTGCGGAAACAGCAACCCTAAAGATCAACTTTGAACTTCCGGCTTCAACGTTATCATACCTGGCAGGAGGCAAAATGGATCTGCGTTACCCTGTTGGACCCTTCAAGTTTGAGGGCGCGCTTTCGCCTGAACAGCGGCAAGCCCTCATCGATGAAATAGCTGCCACTCCCGAAAGGATGCGGGCCGCCGTGGCCGGACTTTCTGAAGAGCAACTGGACACCCCATATCGGCCGGAAGGCTGGACGGTCCGGCAAGTGGTTCACCATGTCCCTGACAGTCACTTAAATAGTTACTGCCGTTTCAAGCTGGCCTTGACTGAAGACCACCCGACGATCAGGGCCTACGACGAAAATCTCTGGGCGAACACTGATGATGCCCTCACGGCGCCGGTTGAAATCTCGCTCGACCTACTCGAGGCACTGCATCGCCGCTGGGTGTTGTTCCTGCGTTCCTTCGATGATAACGATTTCAATCGCACGTTTAATCACCCCGAACTGGGAACTGTAAGCGTGGATAGGAACGTCGCGCTATATGCCTGGCATGGCCGGCACCATGTGGCGCACATTACCTCGCTGCGCGAGCGAATGGGTTGGTGAAAGTAAGGAGCAGGAGGCAGGAGCAGGAGGCAGGAGCAGAAGGCAGGAGGCACAACATAGGTCCTCCAGGTCTTATTTGGTCCAGATCGTTCATGGAAACTTTTCAATGTCCAAAATGTGGCGCACCGGTTAGCTACAACCGCGATGTCGTCGGCGCAAATCTGACCGCGCGTTGTCCCTATTGTCACAGCGCCCTGCCAGTGCCCGATGCTTTGCGGCCCCAACCTACCAACATCAATATCCACCTTGGTTCACCGGGATCGGTTGGCAAGGCGGCAAGTTGGCTTTGGTTAGTAGTGGTCGTGGTGTTTCTTGGGGTCGGCGTGGTGATAGCCGCGGTTGTGCTGCTCGTTTCCATGAGACGAACGGTAGCCACCAACGACAACCGGCCACCCGGTCTGCTGCCAACCATAACCAAGCCGAGCGGTGGTAAAACCGACAAGGCCCAGGGATTCGCAAAGGTCATCCTCAACTTCGGCAGCGAGGGAATTGGCCCCGGTATGTTCAAGGACGCGCGGGCCATCGCCGTCGACGCTTCGGGAAAGATTTATGTTGGTGAATACAGCGGCGGGCGGATTCAGGTGTTCGATCCGGATGGCAAATTCATCACGCAATGGAGCGTTGATCCGAAGATGCCCTTAACTGGTTTGGCTGCCGATCGCAGTGGCAACGTCTACGCTGTCCAGAGCGGAACTATCTCCCGCTATGAAGGCGCCACCGGCAATCCACTCGGACAGATCGCATACCCGGGGGGCTGGGGATTTGATGACATCCAGGTGGCGGCGGATGGTGGCCTGGTGGCTTCCTGGTACAAAAACCGTGACGACATCGTGCGCTTCAATTCCGCCGGACAGCCGGTGCGCACAATTCGGGCCGCCATCAGTTCAGTAACTGACGATGCCGAACTGGACACGCACGTGGCTATAGATGGCCTGGGCAACATCTACGCGCTCGGGACCTTCAACAATGCAGTTTTCAAGTTTTCGCCCGACGGGAAAT
>DATKIS010000222.1:0-2691 GCA_035543975.1 Pyrinomonadaceae bacterium | reverse complement strand
ATGATCAGCTTCCTGCCCTCCGGATATCCGGAGAAGCAACGACGGTATTCAAACGCGTGCGGCACCTGCTGGATGTTGGGATTGGTACACGAGAAGCGGCCGGTCGGCGCGCCTATCTGTCGGAAATCGGCATGAAGCCGGCGAGTGGTTGGGTTGACCAGCTCGATCATGTTTTGGCCGTAACTAGTGAGGGCCTTTTGCACAGTGCGGTATTCAAGCAGCGTCGCGATTACCGGGTATTCAGCCGCGAGCGGCTGAAGTTTCCAGTTGCGCGTGGAATCAGGAACGGTAATACCCAAACGTTCGAGCGCTTTAGTCAACTGCTGATGCGAATCGAGGTTGATCTCGTCACGTTGTGGCCCACCGAAGAGGGTCCCCTGGTTCGACTCCTCCGCCAGCACGTCCTGTAACTCATTAGCCAGTTGAATCCTGCGCTTCTCCACAATCGACAACTGTTCGAGCCAACGGTCCTGATGCATGTAGAAGCCGGCTAGCTCCATATCTGCTACCGTCATCACACATTCAAACTCGAGCTGCGCACACTGGATCAAGGAATCGCTTCTGAGGCGTTCGATCAGCTTTTCGCGCAGCGGCACCAGCACCGCTGCGTCACGCGCGGCATACTGGAGTTGGGCCTCGGAGAGCTCAAGGTTCCAATTGCTCAGCCTTTCGGTTTTATCAACCGCCTCGCTTAGGTAGCGCGAAGCCACGGCTTCCAGGCCGTGCCGTTCCTCGATATCTCCGGCGCCGATTAATTGGCTGGCCAGCAAGGTGTCAAAGAGTCCGCCGAGATCTGCGCCGAGAGTGTGCTTGATGAATTTCGCGTCAAACTTCGCGTTGTGCGCAATCTTTACTGGCCGGTGGGCCGCCAGCAGTTCGCGCAGCGGGGCCAGCGCTTCAGTCTGCCGAAGATTGCCGTTACTGCGATCGCCAAAAGAATCGAGATCGATGATGTACACGCCACTGGCGGTGGCGAGCTGGATCAGGCGCAAGCGGCCTACGTATGGATCAAGCTCGGTAGTTTCGGTATCGAGACCGATTGCCTGATGGGTTGAGAGAGATTCAACTGCCTGGCGCAGCTGTTCCTCTGTTCTGACTAATTGGTAATTCGTGTTCATTTATCTAATTGTAGGGAGCGGCACCCCGTGGCCGCCCCGTTTCGATTCCTCTCACTCGACAAAAATATCCCAACCCAACAAGGGGCGGCCACGGAGTGCCGCCCCTACAAGTGAACTGGGTCATTCCTTAGTCGCGATCAGCCGCTTCAGCATCAGGATCTGCCCTTTGTGCTGAGCCTCGTGATCGATCAGGTGGTGCAGGATCCAGCGAAGGTTGTGTTCCAGTGTTTCCCCACGACGTTCTCTGGTGAAGATACGTTCCAGGTCGGCATCCGTGAAGGCGGCCAGTGTCGCGCGGGTCTGTTCCCTGAGTTTCTTGATCTCGTCCAGGCAAAACTCAATGGAATACCGTTTACCGGCAAACCCTTCCGGATCTCCCAGGACGTCCCAATAAGGTGCGCAACGAATTTCGTTAGACACCTGTTGCCCGGAGACGACGCATTGCATCCAGTACCATTCGGCTTCACCAATGTGCAGAACGAGTGCGCCGATTGAATGGGCGCCCGGAATTGCCGAGTTACATATCTGTTCATCAGCCATTCCTTGAACAGCATCGATTAGTTGTTCCCGCACTTCTTCCATCCCGCCCAGGTAGAAACCCAGCTGAGTTGAAAAGCCTGAAACTGACTCAAGCGTGCGACGCATCACAGTCATAAACCCTTTCTAAATTCACTTAAACTGCGGGTACAGGGTCTTGCCCACGGGTCCTGACAAACATCAACAACAACAATGCCGCGCTGGCGCCCAGCGCGGCGCTGACCAGAAAGGCGGTCCTGGGCCCGCGCCAATCCCAAAGGGCGCCCATCAAAAGAGAGGCAGGCAGCACGGTTATTCCGAAAGCGAGATTATACAGTCCATACGCAGTGCCGCGTTGTTCAGGCCTCACCAGATCGGCAACCAAAGCCTTTTCAGCACCTTCGGCCAAACCAAAATAGATGCCATAAATCAGGAAGAGAATCCAGACCGAGATAGGGTTTGAGACGAAAGCAAAGCCTGCGTAGACCGCAGCGTAGAGGATCCAACCCGACACGATCAGGCGTTTGCGGCCCAAACGATCGGAGAGGTCGCCGCCAAAGATCGAACTCAGCACCTTGCTGGCGTGGAGTGCTGCCCAAAGCAGGGTAATGTTCACGACAGAAACTCCGGCGTCCTGAGCGCGTAAGAGTAGGAAGAAGTCTGATGAATTGGAGAGCGTAAAGAGCGCGATGATTATCAGGAAGCCCTTGAAGTTACCATCAAAGCCGCGTAACGAAAGCCGCATTGGCGCAGCTTTAGTATCCGTTGCCTGGTCAGGTTTGGTGCCAGCCGGGTTCTTCGGCTGCTTAGCTTCACGCACAAAGAACGAGACCACGATTACAGCGGCGAGCGCCGGAATTGAGGCCAACAGGAAGAGTCTGGTGAAGTCGGTGCCGGTAAGAGCGTTGCGGTCCGCGGCGAACAGCAGCACGAGCAGATAACCAAGCAATGGACCTATCACCGCGCCGGTGTGATCCATCGCGCGGTGGAACCCAAACGCCAACCCGCGCTCTTTGACTGCGACAGTGTCTGCGATCATCGCGTCGCGCGGGGCGGT
>DATKIS010000221.1:0-2247 GCA_035543975.1 Pyrinomonadaceae bacterium | reverse complement strand
CTATGCGTCCCCAGGTTCCTGACTTTTCGACACCCAGCGCGATGTTTTCGGCTACGGTTAGTTCAGGGAAAAGCGCGGGCTGTTGATAGATGGCTGCAATTCCGAGCGACTTCGCCAACCGCGGCGAGTTATGCGAAATCGTTTTGCCGGAAAGTTCAATCAGCCCGCCGTCAGCTTCTACTGCACCCGTGATTATCTTGATGAGCGTTGATTTGCCCGCGCCGTTTTCACCAAGTAGGGCGTGGACTTCGCCCGCTCGCAGCTCAAAGGATGCAGACTTGAGCGCCTGGATGCCGGCGTAAGACTTACTAATCTGCGTGGCTTTAAGCAGCGCGGGTTGCATCATGGTTTCATCGTTCGGCGGATTGTCGGGGCGGAGTTCCGTGTCCGCGCCTGCGTTTGAATCACAACCGTCGAAAAAGGGAAATCCGACTCTTGGGGGGAATCGAACCAGAGGCGGACACGGAGTTCCGCCCTACAAACTGTATCGCGCTTCGAGCTCTGCGTAGCGTTGCATAGCGTCGGACACCGGCCGCGAAACGTTTGGCGTGAAGCGTTTGACCTTGACCTTCGCTGTCACGTAAGCCCGGGCTTCGGTCAACGAGCTGAATCGCTTAGCCGCAATTGCCTGGACCAAAACGTTGCCGGTGACCGTCGCCTCGACCGGCCCGGCAGCAACCGTCAGGTTCGTCACGTTGGCGGTTATCTGGTTCAGATACTCGTTCTTGCTGCCGCCACCGACTATTTGCACGCCCTTTATCTTTCGTCCGGTCAACGATTCGATAGTTCGCAAAACTGACGCATAACGCAAAGCCAGCGAATCGAGGATCACCTTGGTAATCATCACGGGGTGATCGGTAACACTCTGACCGCTCTCGCTAAGCTGTTCGGCTATCGCACTCAACATGCTTTGCGGTTTGAAGAACCTGCCGTCGTCAGGAAAGATTAGCGCCGGAAAACCATGAATCTTGTCGACCTCGAGCAGAAGCTTATCGTAGTCAACATCAATTCCCCGCTCGCTCCATTCCTTGCGACATGATTCAAGGATCCAAAGCCCCATCACATTCTTGAGAAATCGGACCGTATCAAACGCGCCGCCCTCGTTAGTGAAGTTGTGGGCGAGAACGTCAGCATTAATCAGCGGACTGTCTCGCTCCACTCCCACCAGAGACCAGGTGCCGGAAGAGATAAAAGCCCAGCCATCTTCCAACGGCGCACCGGCGACCGCGCTGCCGGTATCATGGGTCGCTGGAGCAATCACCTGGACGTCTTCAAGACCAAGCTCGGCAGCAAGGTCCGGCGAGAGGTTCCCAACTTCGGCGCCGGCGAAGACCACTTCGGTCAACAGATTCACCGGTAACTCGAGCTCACTAAGCGTCTCCACATCCCAGCTTCTACTCCGAGCGTTGATCATCTGGGTCGTGGTTGCGTTTGTATATTCAGTTACCGCCTGGCCAGTCAGCGAAAAATGCAGGAGGTCCGGAATCAACAACAATCTGTCGGCTGCTGGATGAATCCCTGCTCGCTTGTGCGCGTAGAGCTGAAACAGGGTGTTGAAGGCCATGAACTGCAGCCCGGTCCGGGCAAACAACTCTTCTCGAGAAATACGGCCGACAACCTCGTCCATCAATCCTTCAGTGCGCTCGTCGCGATAACAGATAGGGTCTTCGAGGAGTTTACCCGCGGCGTCAATCAGGCCGTAGTCAACCCCCCAACTCGCAACTCCGATGCTCTGAATCGGCTGTCCGAGTTCCCGCCCCCTGGCAGCCGCCGCCCGCAGGCCCGTCTTCGTTTCATCTAGAATCCTACCGAAGTCCCAACGAAGATGACCGTCGGCTTCGCGAGCGGGATAGTGGAACCGCCGAATCTCTTCCAGCAGAAATTCGTCTGCCGTCAACCCGGCCAGAAACACGCGCCCACTGCCAGCTCCCAAATCAATCGCGATGAATAGCGCGTTGTCCATCAAACAATACCGGCGCTCACCCCTAACTTTGCCGGGCGCTCTTTCGCCTTGGCCTGTCGGTAACCACTGGCGCGATAGGTGGCAATCGGATCCAGCGCGCCTCCCGCGCGTTGCCGGGCGACGGCGAGAATTGGCGAAACGTCCGTCGTGAAGGCCTGCTTCAGGATTGAGAGGGCTCGAAGGACGTCACAACTCTCCTGCGCATCTGCCAGCGCAAGCCGGTCAACCAGGTGGGCCTGCACATAAGCTCGCGCCAGTTCGACCGCGCTCATCGACAGTGACTC
>DATKIS010000220.1:0-3464 GCA_035543975.1 Pyrinomonadaceae bacterium | reverse complement strand
AGCCTTACCGCAGTGTGCGGCGGCAAGCCGCAAGGAAAGCCGTCTTGCTCGGCATAATTTGCTCTCACCTCACATAGCATCACTTCATCCTGATTTTTGCCGATGCACTCGCCCCAGTTAAAACGTCCGTGGCGCGCACGGTGTACTCGCCTACCT
Organism: Pyrinomonadaceae bacterium; assembly: GCA_035543975.1. GTDB lineage: Bacteria > Acidobacteriota > Blastocatellia > Pyrinomonadales > Pyrinomonadaceae > PSRF01. The sequence continues at coordinate 3,308 of DATKIS010000220.1, read as the reverse complement.
CATCATTGAACGCCGTGGGCAGTGCAAACGTTACCGGTCCGGCGTCGACGAGGATGTTTCTTGAGTAGTGCGAAAGCATGGAGCCATCGGGAGCGAACACGTGGAAGCGCACGAGCGTGCGCCCGGGTGAAGACGACGTGAGAGTGAACTCCGGGTGTTCGCCGAGTTCGGCGGCGGCGGGGCCGCGGAAAGCGAGACTGTTCTGTATCTGGTTCAGGCCGAGCACGACTGCGTCGCCAACCACTATCGACGTTCGTACTGCGTCGATAAGTCCGAGTCGCTTGCCGGAGCGCACATCAGCCACCTGATATTTGCGCGGGAGCCTGATCGTGATCTCCTGCCGTGCTACCTTGCCCCGCCCCGCGTCGGCGTAGACGGTCACACCGTCCTGACCGACAACGCCCTCGACGCCGACGTTGTCTTTTACGATGGCCAGCACTTCAGCATTGCCGAAGCGATAACGGACGACCTGCGCCTGCGTCAGACGTTTCCCGCCGGCCGAGAACACTTCAACTACAGGTCGGACGTTAGCGCGTTCGAGCAACGCTCCCAACAAAGCGCGGTGGCCCACGCCTCCCGACTTCTCGTTGCGAAGTTTAGGGTAGCGGTCGAAGAGTGCGTTGAGATAGAAGGCCGAGCCCTTGCCCGTCTGCCGTGCGACTACCGCGTCAGCGCCACCGATGCGTGCGAGCGCCTTTCCTTGCGCAGTAGCCCTGACGTTTGTCTCCGCAGCTTCGAGGCCGCTCAAGTCGACGCTGTTCAGTCCCCACTGAGCGCCGGTGCTGGTCACCTCGACCGTGCCGCCGCTACGACCCAGCGCGCGCTTGCTCGGCTGCGCGGCAGTGATGCCGAACAAGTTATTCAACACTCCGTCGGGTTGCCACGCGCAGTGTTCGTCCATCATTCCCGCCGCCGCATCGGCGATGACAACACCGCCGCCGCGGACAAACGCTTCTATGGCCTGCACCTCTTCCTTAGAGAGCGCAACGGAGAGCGGGAGAATGAGCACGCGATACTTGCCCGAAGCGAGCCCGCCCTTTTCCACCTGTTCGGAAGAAACGAAGTCAAACTGGAATCCCAGGTCTTTAACCGCGCGAACCCAACCGTCGCGGTTTGCCGGGAAATTGGCTGCCTGCTTCTCCGGCGCTAGTTCAGCCCCGCCGTCGAAGTTCTGGTGGTAGCCAAGGATACTCGCACCATGGACCGATGGCGTCGAGTAGTGGATGGCGATAGCGTCCGTAATGCGATCCGACTCCATCAGCAGTTTGCCGACGCCCTCAAACCTGAGCGACTTGAAGGCCACGGCCATATCGCGCGCTGATTGTGAGTGGGTCATATCGGGGTCAAGGAACGAGTACATCCAGAAAACGTTGGGGTGCAGTACGCCGTGGACGGCAGCCGTCCAGATCGCGTTTTGGACCGCCAGGCCGCGCGACCCATAGCCGGTCCAGAAGCCGATCATCGAGTCGGGCTTGGCGAAGGAGCGATGCATGTCCCACTGATTGCCGCCGTCGTAGGAGAGGAAGTCGTCTATCACCTGGTCCAGCTGGTACCAGTCCGCGCCGTTGTACGCGTTGGTTTCCTGCGTGCCTGAGAGGGCGATGCGCGCGTCGGGATCGCCTTCAATTACGGCCTCGCGCACAGTCTTGTACGCGCCGGCGAAGGTGGCTTCCATGAAGGTGCGGTGGTCGGCCCACGGGGCGAAGTTGCCCGACTTACGGGCCTGTTCGGTGGTCGAGGGCAGGACCGAATCCCAACTCTTAAAACTTGATTTCCACTCACGATTAAGCGCGTCGAGCGTGCCATACTCGCCGCGAAGCCAAACCCGAAAGTCTGCCAGCGCCGGCGGGCTCCAATCGAAATCTACCGGGTCGCCGTAGGATGTGAGCGAGCCTTCGTCACCGACGAAGTAGTAGTCCATGTTATAGCGCGCCTTGTTGCGCGCGCTGGCGCGGGTGATGTCGGCGAGCACCTTCATGAAAACCCGATCGTTGAAGGAGGGCGTGCGGCGCAGAAACTTTGTGTCGCCCGTGCGCTTGTAGAGCTCCTTCTTCGTGAGGTAGCCGAGGGCCTCGACGTCGCCGGTCCTTTTGTAGTCGTCGAGCGCCTTCTCCATCCCTTCCGGCGTGGTTGGGCCGCGGTCGTACCAGTAGACACCGAAAGAGCCGCGCGGAACATTCAAGGAATTGTCTACATCACCCATGCTCCAGGTAAACCCTGTGTCGGCAGCGACAGCGCGCACCTGCCGCATCTGCGTGTCTTGAAGATAATGCTTCGTGCCGCCGAAAGAGACGAGCGCGGTGTACTCTTTCTGGCGTCGCTTCTCCTGCACTACGGTAACTGGCTTCGCCCTAAGCTGATCAACGATGGCCCCACCCTCGTCAAGCAGTTCAGCAGTGATGTAGGCTTGCTTGCCGAGAAAATTCCTGAGCGCGTGGGTGAAGGTTCTCTCGCCGCGCGCGGGAGCCGAAACAACACCGAGTAGCCTGCCAAGATCGTCCGAAACCTTCATTCGCATTTGCAGCCCACGCAGATCGCCCGTTGCGCGGAGGACTGCGCTCAACGTTTCACCGCGGTGGTAAACGTCCACTGCCGGTTTCGACAGAGTTACCAGTGCCATCTTGGGAGATTGGTGGATGGCAGCTCCGAAGTTGAGGGTCGCTCTGCTGCGCCCGTCACGCACCACGACGTTGTAGATCTGCCGGCCTGCCGGTCTCGCCGCCGCGGCGGGCCGAAGCGAGCCGACCTCGACCTCAATCGAGTTGTCGCCGGCGAGAAGCTCTCTGTTCACTATGGCGGTGCCCAGCTGTTGCCCAAATTCGCTCTTGCCGCTGACCTCGATTTCAACGCGGCGCGGAGCGTCTGACTTGAGGGAGAGTGTGACGCCGCGGCCATCTGCGGCGAGCGAGCTGATGCGCAAGTTCCCCTCACGCCCTGCCGCCCAGAGAACGGAGCGTATCAGCAGGGCATATTGATATTCCCAGTAGTCCCAGTAGGTTTTCGTTTCCACCGGGTTCACGCTCTGCGGCGTGAATCCTTCCTCAAGGTAGGCCAGCGCGACGACGCGTCCCTTGCCGTAAGGTTTGACGGCGGCCAGTGGGTGCTGACCCGACTTGATAATCACGTCGCCGGTAGAGCGGTACTTATAGAACGAGCCACCCGCGTTGCCTTCAGGCAGTAGTTCGAACGGCAGTCCTTCGGTGATGAAGTGTGGTTGCGCCGGTTCCCACTTTCCCTTGGCGATGGCGTCTTGATTAACGTCGGGGTAACCGCGCTCGTTGACGGTGTCATCAGGGACGCCGACTAAA
>DATKIS010000219.1:0-4874 GCA_035543975.1 Pyrinomonadaceae bacterium | reverse complement strand
ACCTCCGTGGTCACGCCCATCATCACCTTACTCATCGCCCGAGGATCAATCAGGATGTAGCTCTCAGACTGGCCCAGCATGTCGATGAAGCCGGGCGACACCACCATACCGGCGGCGTCAATCACGCGCGCGGCTTTTGCGTTCTTTAGTTTGCCAATTCGCATGATGCGGTCGCCGGTTACCGCAAGGTCCGCGATGTAACCCCGCCGGCCGGAACCATCGATAATCCGTCCGTTCTTGATCAGCAGGTCAAACTGGGGTGCAGCAGCAAGGGAAGAGTTCGGGGCGACAGAGAAGAGAAGCATGGCCGATAAACTGAGCGCGAGTAAACTCCGGATCATTGTTTCACCTTGATTTGAGCTAAATGGAGCGGTGAATCGTAGTTGTTACTTGGAAGCACCGCAAGTTTGTTGAATGCGGCACAGCCGCTCCTTGCGGTTTTGAAATCCCTTGATGTGACTTTCATTCCGCCGCTGCGTAGAATTCCGGATCGTGACTAAACCAGAACCCATAACCCTTCAACGCATCGCCGAGGTCGTCAATGGAAAATTGACCGGCGACGGCAGTCTCCCAGTAACTGACGCGACGCACGATTCCCGGCAAGCCGGCCCCGGCAGCCTCTTTGTGGCCATTCGCGGCGGATTGTTCGACGCCCACAAGTTCCTTCCCCAGGTAATCGCCAAAGGTGCTGTCGGAGTGATTTCCGAACTCACACCGACAAGAGAAATCCTGCAGGGCGCCGACTTGGGCTCCACCGCCTGGATTCAGGTCGAAAATGTCAGGCGGGCGATGGCCCTGGCGGCGGCGGAGATTCATCATCATCCATCGCACGAGTTGCAGCTGGTCGGCATCACCGGGACGAACGGAAAGACCACCACTGCTTACCTGGTCGCTTCAATTCCCGAGGCGGCGGGGGAACCGGTAGCGATGACCGGAACTGTTGAATACCGTCTCGGTGCGGAACGTCGCAAAGCTGAACGCACCACCCCGGAAGCCACCGACATGCAGCGGATGCTGCGGCGCGCGGTAGAGATCGGTTGCCGCACCGCAGTGATGGAGGCATCTTCCCAGGCCATGGATTTCCATCGTTGCGACGAGCTCGAATACTCCGTGGCGGTTTTCTCCAACCTCACGCGTGATCACCTCGACTACCACAAAACAATGGAGAACTACTGGTACGCCAAGCAACGACTGTTTGATGGCAGACTGGGAACGAAACCAAAAACCTCAGTTATTAATATGGACGACCCATATGGTGTCGAGCTGGCTGAACGACTCGAAAGCGATGGTTTGCGCGTGGTCCGGTATGCGGTCAAGGCTGACGCAGACATCACCGCCCGGAACGCGGAGTTTTCGCTGAACGGCATGGAGTTCAACCTGAACACGCCGGAAGGCACACGCGAGTTTCATTCGCCATTGGTTGGCCCGCCCCACATTTACAACACGCTGGCCGCCGTCGCGAGCGGGCTCGCGCTCGGATACGACCTTGATGTGATCACTCAAGCTCTGCAGACTTGTACCGGCGCGCCGGGCCGCTTTGAACGAGTTCCCCACGATGGTGACTTTGCGGTAGTGGTTGATTACGCCCACAGTGACGATGCTTTACTCAACGTATTGCGAACCGCTCGCGACGTCACCAAAGGGAAGATCATTACCGTGTTCGGTTGCGGCGGCGATCGCGATCCTTCCAAGCGGGCGCCGATGGGTGAAGCAGCCGGCAGCTTGAGTGATGTGGTGATTCTGACTTCGGATAATCCCCGCACCGAAGATCCGGAAAAGATTCTCTCGGATGCGGAGGCGGGCATTGTGAAGACCGGCAAGGCGTATCGGAAGATTGCCGACCGGCGCGAAGCAATTCACCAGGCGATATTCGAGGCGAATAGTGACGACCTGGTTTTGATTGCGGGCAAGGGCCACGAAGATTATCAAATCCTGGGCCGGGAAGTTTTTCATTTCGATGACAAGGAAGTGGCCCGCGAGGCGCTGGCTCAAAAGGCGAATTCCAGCGAGCAAGGCGCATGAAAATCAAATCACTGCTCAAGTCTCTGTTGGTAGTGTCGTTGCTCGTGGTCTTCTGCGGCTGCCAAGTTTCGCGAGATGCCAAAGCCGGACGCGGCGGCCGTGACGGAAGCGGGCCAACTCAACCCAACGAAAACTACGGTCCGCCAACCAAATTGGGCGTCCTCGAAAACCGCTCAATCGACGAGAGCAGCGGGATTGTCGCCTCGCGCACGACTCCGGGGATGTATTGGACTCATAACGATTCGGGCGACGGCCCGTTCATCTATGCCTTCGATGATCATGGCCACACTCGCGGCGTGTGGAAAGTGGCAGGTGCGACCGCCGATGACTGGGAAGACATTGCGATTGGTCCGGGACCAACTACCGGGACCAGCTACCTCTACATTGGCGACATCGGCGACAACAGCGAGGACAGATCGCAAATAACTGTTTATCGGGTTCCGGAACCCACTATCACGGCGGCTGACGCCGGAACCAAGAAGAGTAATGCGCAGTTGACCGAGGCTGCCGAGCCCCTTCGCCTTCGTTATCCTGACGGGCGGCATAATGCTGAGACTCTTATCGTGCATCCACTCTCGGGGAAGCTTTATGTAGTAACGAAGGTAGAGTTTGGAAATGCTCGGGTTTACGAAGCCGACCCCGCGACGGTGTCCGAGGGCGTGATCAAGATGACCCGTGTTGGGGAGCTCAGCGTGCCCACAGTCTTCGGTGGAATGCTGACCGGTGGCGCCATCTCGCCGGATGGTCTGCGTGTAGCAGTTTGCGATTATGTGCAGGGATACGAGTTGGTTCTGCCCAACGCGAACTCAGCGTTCAATCTGATTTGGAAGGAAACCTTGAAGCCCATTCCGTTGGGGCCGCGTGAGCAAGGTGAAGCAATCGGCTATCGTCTCGATGGCCGGGCGCTGGTGGCAACGAGTGAGGGCCGACCGGCGCCGCTGATTCAGGTTGAAAGGCGTTAATTACGGGAATAACATACCTGACTCAACATCAGGGCTCGCCAGGTGCGCTGCGGCCGTCAGGTGTTAGCGCAGACTCCTCTAATTTCCGAACATAGTAAGCTAATTACGAATCGAATCCGGACCGACTCCAGGCTCCTCAGGTGGAAGCGCTGGTCCCGGGGTAGGCGTTTCCGGATTCTTTGACGCGAAATACCAATACACCGGCAGGCCGGCCGCGATGACTATCAAGCCAAGGAACGACAGGAATGGCGCGTTGTAGATCGTGAAGACAATCAGATAGATGGTAACGAGAACGAATACGGCCGGAACCACCGGATAGCCCCAGGTTTTATATGGCCGCGGCGCATTTGGTTCGGTACGACGAAAGATAAAGACCGAAGCGGTGACCATCCCATAGAAGAGCCAGAAAGCGAAAATCGCCAGATCCGTAAGCTGGTCAAACTTACCTGAAACTGCCAGTACACCAGCCCAAATACCCTGCACGATTAACGCCATCACCGGGACTCTGGTGTTCTTGGAAACCCGAGCCAGGCTTTGAAAAAAAACGCCATCCCGAGCCATCGCATACGGAATTCTTGCGGTTCCCAAAATGGACGTCTGTAGCGAGCCCCAGGAAGAAAGCATCATAACCCCAGCCATCAAGGTCACCGCCACGGGCCCGAGAACTCGGCCGATCGATTCGGCGGCCACCGACGATGTGGCCGAAACACTAGCGACAGCGGTGGGACTCATCACGTAGTAGTAGCTGACATTTACGATCACGTAGAGCGCGATAATGATCAGCATGCTGGCGATTAGGGCCAGGGGCAGGTTACGTTCGGGGTGCTTTACCTCGCCGGCCATGTAAGAAATATTGTTCCAACCATCGTAGGCCCAGAGTGCGCCCAACATTGCGGCCGCAAACCCGGCAAATCCGGCTCCAGTGACGGCCACGTCTTCGCAAGTGCCACCGTTGTTCGCCGCCATCAAGTTGCCCCAGCTGCCATCCTGGTAAAAGAAAGCTGCCACGCCAACTCCGAGCACCACGACCACCTTGATGATGGTGACAAACGAGGCAATGTGTCCCGTCGCTCCAACGGCAGCGCAGTTAATCAAAGTGGTAACCGCCAGGGTAATGAGCGCTACAACCTGAATATGGCCGAATGGGATCTCCACTCCGAAGATAGGGATCGGGACTTTGAAGTAAACGACATCGAGTCCGCCCCGGGTGAGATCGTTCATGAAGATCGCGAAGCCGACAGCCAGGGCTGCGGCCGACGCGGTGCGGGAGATAAGGAATTGCGACCAGCCATTGAGAAAGCCCCACACCCGGCCATACGCATCCTTGGTGATTACGTATTCTGCGCCTGCATGCGGACGCATCGTGGTCAGTTCGGCGTAGGTGAGCGCCCCGGCGAGCGCCAAGAGTCCGGCGGCGATCCAAACGACAATCACCCGCATAGGCGTACCGACGTTGCACGTCATCACGCGTGCCTTCAGAAAGATGCCGGTGCCGATGATATTACCGACGTTGATGGAGATCGCCGCGATCGGCCCAAGGCCGCGAACTAATTCATGATGATTTGTGCTCATTGGTTTCTCTTAGGCGAAAGTCCAAAGTCCAAGGTCCAAAGTCCAAGGTCCAAAGTCCGCGTGATTAGCGGTATTTGCTTCCTCTTAGTTCTGACTTACTTAAGTACATCATTAATCCAGAAATCAAACGGCCAATCTCTTGGGCGGTTTTCGACATTTCCTCAAAAAGGTCTTGGCCTAAGTACCCTTGATCTACCGCAATGTAGAGTTGCGCGCGAACCTCGCCACAGGATCCCTTGGCCACAGCCAGAAACTGCAAGAACTCCTTGTCGCCACCTCGCTCGAAACCCTCAGCGATATTTGACAGTATTGAGATGG
>DATKIS010000218.1:0-3777 GCA_035543975.1 Pyrinomonadaceae bacterium | reverse complement strand
TAGTCGGGGCTTGATTGCGGTGTTTACGCTCTTCTGGGTTTCGTTGTTTATGGCCACCGATCTCAGCCGGCCAATATGGTGGCTGATCCCGAAACTCAAGGAAGTACAGTTTCCCTGGCGCTGGCTGGTAGTTTCGTCCTGTGCCCTGCCGCTCTTAACGGCGGCCAGCATTCCCTTCTGGAGGGAACAGGCGCGAGGCAGGTTTCGCTGGGCCGCAATTGTGGCCGTGGGCGCTGTGCTCATCTCCTTTACCTACAGCGGAGCGCGCATGCGCGACGCGAATTACCTTCCCCGTTTTGAGTTTGATTTTGCCAGCAAAGCTATCTTTGCCAATGAGAGCTTGGACTACTGGTTGCCGGTCTGGGTGAACGAGCGTCCCAAGCCTATGCCCACGCAGGTTGAGGCTCGCGATCGAGCGGTTACGATCAACTACTGGAAGCCACAGTCGCGGACTTTTGCGATTGCAGCGGGGCCGGCCCAGGAAGTCCGAGTCCGAACCTTCTACTACCCACACTGGGTAGCCACGAGTTCAGGAGGAAACCTGCCGACCAGGGCTGCGTACGATGGCTCACTATTAATCTCCATGCCGGAGCAAGAGTCGACGGTGCAACTCGAATTCCAGGAGCCTCGCCGCGTACGAATAGCCTTAATCGTGAGTGCGACAGCGTGGGGGGTGTTGTTGATCGGATGGATCTTTGGGAGGTGGAACAGGCGAACGGGGGAAGAGGGGGGGCTGAGGCGGCAGGGAAAACAAGGGTAAAGGGGAAGGGGTAAAAACGGACGCCCTGGTTCGTGTGATTTCGGGTGGTTTCGTGGATCATGAGAATCCGAATCCTAAGGCACCACGAAAGCACACCTTGGCGCGAAGACCTTCCCTGGCGGCAACTCAATAAACGTCTTGGCAGACTAAACGAGCGAAGGGAGAAGGAGTATCGGGAAACTGGAGCTTTTCGCCGTTCCCTTTTACCCTTTCCCCCTTCCCCTTTAACCCTGCTCCGGTCTACCAGCGTGGTTCCCGGTCGCCACGGTCGCCGCCGCGGTCTCGGTCGCGACCACCGCCGCCGCCGTAACCACCACGACCGCCGCCGCCGCCGCCACCACCGCGGCCACCACGATCTTCCCTCGGCTTGGCCTCATTGACCGTCAGATTGCGGCCGCCAAAGTCTTTGCCGTTAAATTGCTCAATAGCTGCCGCGGCCTCTTCCGCAGTTGCCATTTCGACAAAGGCAAACCCGCGCGAGCGCCCGGTGTCGCGATCCTCGATAACTGAAGCCGATTCAACTGTACCTACTGACGCGAATGCATCGCGCAGTTCCTCGGCCGTCGTGCGGAACGAGAGGTTTCCCACATAAAGTTTCGTACCCATTTCTCTTTTATCCTTTATTTCAAACGAAGCGCGGGTAAAAACAAGAGCCGAGATTTCAAGCGGGGAGCTTCTTGACCTCTTCCATCGAAAGCGACGCACCCGATGCTCTGAAACTGCGAGAGCGGCTTCTACCAAGTTGACTACTGCCTAACTCTCTCCTCAGCCGAACGCGGGTCGCAACACGATCACGGACAGGCGCAATCACCACTGATGCGCGAGAGCAGGGACGATTAACGGCGCTAAGTATGCCTCAGGGGCGGTTTTAAGTTCAAGGCCCGGCAAGAGACGTGGCCTCCCTCGTTAGCTAAGGGAACAATCCACTAAACCAACCTAAACGTACGCCAACTATTCTTTCGTCGATTTTCGTGTAACTCCGTGGATCGCTTCTGCCTTTGCCTCGTGGGTGTGGCTTGGAATATATTGCTTCATTCCAATTTCTTTACTCGACGAAAGGTGTGATTGGCATTATGTCCAACCCTATTCCCATTACTGTCGCCCACGGCGACGGCATCGGGCCGGAGATCATGGCGGCCACGCTCCACATTCTCAAAGCGGCCGGCGCCAACCTCGAGATTGAAACCATCGACATTGGTGAAAAAGTCTACCTGGCCGGCAACACCGCGGGCATTGAACCGAGTGCCTGGGAATCTCTCCGCCGCACCAAAGTTTTTCTGAAGGCCCCGATTACCACTCCACAAGGTGGCGGCTACAAGAGTCTCAACGTGACCGTCCGCAAGACGCTGGGTCTTTACGCCAACGTGCGCCCCTGCGTTTCGTATCACCCGTTCGTCGAAACGAAGCACCCGGTGATGGATGTTGTGATCGTTCGGGAAAACGAAGAGGACCTCTACGCCGGCATTGAGCACCGGCAAACCGAACAGGTGATGCAGTGTCTGAAACTGATTTCGCGTCCCGGCTCGGAAAAGATCGTGCGTTACGCCTTCGAATACGCACGCCGGAACAACCGCAAGAAGATCACCTGCTTCACTAAGGACAACATCATGAAACTGACCGACGGTCTGTTTCATAAAGTCTTCGATGAAATTGCCGCCGAGTATCCTGACATCGAAAACGAACACTGGATCGTTGACATCGGCGCGGCAAAACTTGCCGACACTCCGGAGATTTTTGATGTACTGGTGATGCCAAATCTATATGGCGATGTACTCTCGGACGTTTCAGCCCAGATAGCCGGTTCAGTGGGTCTGGCGGGTTCTGCCAATATTGGTGAGCACGTAGCGATGTTTGAAGCGATTCACGGGTCGGCCCCTCGCCGCGCGGGTCAAAATTTGGCGAACCCCTCGGGGTTGCTATTGGGTGCGATCATGATGCTGGTGCACATCGGCGAGACGGAAGTCGCCGGGCGCGTGCACAATGCCTGGCTGCGAACGATCGAGGATGGCGTGCACACCTACGATATCTTCAAAGAAGGGGTGAGCACGGAGAAAGTGGGTACGAAGGAATTTGCCGAGGCGGTAGCCGCTCGAGTTGGACAGGTACCCCAAACTCTCAAAGTGGTGAAATACAAAGCCGCCACGGAAGTGCCGCCAGTAGAAAAGGTAGCGGCGGCCCGTCCCCGCGCGAAGAAGGAGTTGGTAGGAGTAGACGTCTTTCTCGACTACACCAGCGGGACGGCCAACGAGCTGGGAGACTCGTTAAGCAAGCTCAATGGCGACGGCACCCGGCTCGACATGATGAGCAATCGGGGGGTGAAGGTTTGGCCCGGTGGTCACGCGGAAACCTTCTGCTCGGATCACTGGCGCTGCCGTTTCCTACCGACAAGTGAAGGTGACGGCGTTTCCCACGACCAGGTTATTTCGTTGCTCAAACGCATTTTCGCGGCGGGCTTTGATTTCATCAAGACCGAGAATCTCTACAACTTTGACGGCGAGCGCGGATACTCCCTGGACCAGGGCGCATAGAGGTACTGATGAGTTCGTGTTCTTTCGTGCAACAGGCGCATAGAGTACGACCTTTAGGTTGCTGCTTCGCGACCACACAAGGTGGGCTTTTTCCCAACCACGCAAGCTAAAGCTTGTACTCTATGCGCCTGATACACGAAAGGGCGCGAAATGTTCGGCGCTGATCGACACATGAAAGGAAACATAATGGAAGCGAATGATAGCGAAGATGAAAAAGGCCCGACTGAGAAGCTTCGGGACCAGGAAAAGTCGGAGGCGGAGCAGCTAGTGCCGGAAACGCAGATCCCCGGAGCACAGGATCCGGACAATGAAGACATTAAGGATGAGAAGGGACCGAACACGGAATAAGCTATGAGTTCTGAGACTACTTCAAATACGCCCCTCGTGGCTGTCATCATGGGCAGCAAGTCTGACTGGGAAACGATGCGCCATGCCGATCAGACGCTGACCGACTTTTCAGTTCCTCATGAATGTCGCGTTATGTCCGCG
>DATKIS010000217.1:0-4018 GCA_035543975.1 Pyrinomonadaceae bacterium | reverse complement strand
CACGGCCATCTGATCGCGCCGGATGTGTGAGGGTTGGCGGGAAGAAAAGGGGTGAACGAGACCTCGGACCACTGTAGCGCGCCCAGACCTTTGATTCGGGTCGAATCTTCGCCATCCCCAGGGACACCGAACCAATCACTGTCGCCGTTAATTGAAATGCTTCCATAGAGCAGATGGTAATAACCGCGCGTAGTTTGCTTCCAACTTCCATCATCACTTCGTACGCCGTGCTGAAAGTTGAATGCTGATCTTCCGTAGTCCTGATTCTTATGCTTAATTCGGGAGAACAACGTGGCCTGCTGAGGCTTAGATTGCAGTTGAACTTTCTGCCCGCTGACATTGGTACAGCCGAGCACGCAAAACAACAAGAGCATTGTCAATGCTGTTTGGAAGGCAACAACTCGCATGATTTCTCCCTTCACCAGCATCATATAGGCCCGGTATTAGCCAACTCAACAGAATTCTTTGAGAAAAAGGTTTGCTTATCGTGCCAAGACTCTGACTCGATTATTTCCGAAAAACAGCCAAATGAGGGTTCAGTCCGGTTACACAGAATGACTGGGATCAAGTTGGACGTGGGTCCTGAGGGTTGGTCGCTGGCGGAATCCTCGAAAGATCGGCCAATGTGGTCGCCAGAGCTATCGCTTCCTGGTAGATGTTGTCGTTGCAAAGAATCTCCATCTCGCGGCCAAGCAGTTGCGCTGCGCTGCGGTTTCTAACCGGCAACACGCGACCACGATGAACCTTTGATCCCAACTCAGCTTCTGCTACCAGATGGACGTTATCTGCGCTGCGGGTAACTGAGAACGACGCCGGCTTGTCAGAACTTTCACGCAACTCAACGCGCACCAGTTTTCCGGGTATATGTTCACCGTGCTCGACGCGATTCAGTTCGAGGCTGATGGCCCGATCTGAGGAACCCTCCTTAACAGTCGGGCTACTGCACCGATCCGTTGAGTCCTCCTTAACAGTCGGGCTACTGCCCCGATCGTTGCCGGCAAACTTGAATGAGAGTACTTCGTCGTTTTCTCCGGATGGCTGGTCATCCAGCAGAGACCAGCCCAACCGACTCGCCAGCCAACCCGCAATCAACAAAGCCTGGGGCGCCACAGTATTGGGTGCAGTCTCGGCCGCAACGTAATCGATCCGCACATAATCAATTTCATCGAGCGACTCCTGGTAGGCCGGAACATCGTAGAAATCTGCCAGCAACCCGCGCCACAAAGTGAGCCTGGCCCAGTTGATGTCACTAATTCCGACTCGATCCTGGCTTCGCTGGTTTTCCTGCGTAAACAGTTTATTCATTTCAGCCAGGTCGGACACCGGATCTGGAAACTCACCGGAGTCTATTACCAGGCGGTCGGTTGCGCGCAACAGAGTGTTGAGAACTTTGTCGGAGGTCTGCACACCATCGCGCCACCAAAGGAAGGTAGCGAGATCGGAAACCAGCAATGGTAGGGCCGCACTCGGAAGTTCAACTACATAATTGCCCTGGGCTTTCAAGGTGACTTCCTCGCAGCAGAGTCGCTTCCTGTCTGAGCGTTTGTCAATTTGAAAGTATGAGGCCACCGCCATTTCGATGTCGTTATCCGTCGCACTGCGAGCGCCGTACATCATCAGCACCCGGCTCGGATGGGTGGCAGTCAGCTCGGGCAGCAACTCGTGGACGTGGTCCAATAGCTCTTCGCTCGGGACAAAGACGAGCAGATTAGCCACGCGCGCTCTTAAGACCACCGCTTCATCGCCGGTCTCACGATCACTTGACGATTCGGTCCAAAGCTCCGCCAGCCGCCGCTCAACTACTGCGACATCGAGAGTTTTCTCAATTTGAATCAGTTGCATAGTCAAATGCTAGATGCTAGATGCTAGATGCTAGATGCTATGTCACAAGCCTAATGACTCTGACACTGACATCCAGTATCTAGCATCTAGCATCCAGCATCCAGCATCTGACTTCTGGTCCATCAAAGTTTCCGCCACTCTCTGCCATCCCGTTCTATCAACTCAAACGACGCTTTTGGTCCCCATGATCCCGCTTCGTAGTTTGGAAAACCGGCGGCGGGTTTCTTCCAGGACTCGAGGATTGGCGCCACAATTTCCCAACCACGCTCGACCATGTCGCGTCGCGCATAAAGCGTCGAATCGCCCAGCATGCAGTCGAGCAGCAAGCGCTCGTAGGCTTCCGGGGATTTCACGCCAAACGACGAGCCATAGCGAAAGTCCATGTTGACCGCCCGAATCCGCATCGCCTGTCCCGGCAGCTTGGCCCCAAACCGCAGCGTGATGCCTTCGTTGGGTTGGATGCGAATTACCAGCACATTAGGCTGCAGCGGCGCGTCAGAGTGGTCAAATAGTCGTTGTGGAACATCCTTAAACTGAATGGCGATCTCCGTAACGTGTTTCTGCAGACGTTTGCCCGAACGCAGGTAGATCGGCACGCCGGACCAGCGCCAGTTGTCGATGTAGAGCTTAAGCGAGGCAAATGTTTCCGTGGAGGAATTTGGATCGACGCCTGGTTCCTCTCGATATCCAGTAACTTTGTCCCCGAGGACTATCCCCGGCCCGTATTGCCCCCGCACGGCAAACTCGTCAATGCGATCGGATGGGAATAGTCTGACCGACTGCATCGCCTTGAACTTCTCGTCGCGCACGCTATTGGCCGACAGCGACGCCGGCGGCTCCATCGCAATCAGAGAGGTGACCTGAAACACGTGGTTCTGAATCATGTCGCGCAAAGCGCCGGCCTTTTCGTAGTAAGCGCCCCGGCCCTCAACGCCTAACGACTCGGCGTTGGTAATTTGAATGTGGTCGATGTATTGCCGGTTCCAGAGAGGCTCGAAGATGCTGTTTGCAAAGCGGAAGGCGAGGAGATTCTGAACCGTCTCTTTACCGAGATAGTGATCAATTCGGTAAACCTGCTTCTCGTCAAAAACCCTGGCCAACTCCTTGTTGAGAGTGCGTGCGCTTTCCAGATCGTGGCCAAACGGTTTCTCGACGATGATGCGGCTCCATGATCCTTTGGCTGGTTTGGCCAACTTCGCCTCACCTAGTTGCCGGGCGATCAGGCCGAAGAAATCCGGAGCAGTTGCCAGGTAGAAGATGCGATTGCCCCGGGTGTCGCATTCGCGGTCGATCTCTTCGAGCTTTGTCTTTAGCGACTGGTAGAGAGCCGCGTCGTTAAAATCGCCGCCGATGTAGAAAATGCGTTTGGCAAAGCTCTGCCAGGTGGCTTCGTCCTGCGACTCTTCATGCCCAAACTCGGTAATAGCCTCCTTCATCGTGGCGCGAAACTCATCATCCGTCATGGGCTGACGGGCAATACCCAGCACCGCAAACTCGTTCGGCACCACTCGCTGTTGCGAAAGCCGATAGACCGCCGGCAACAGCTTGCGCCGGCTCAAATCACCAGTGCCTCCAAAGATAACCATGGCGCACGGTGGAGCCGTTGGTTCGATCCGCATGCCCGCACGCAGCGGGTTAGCTTCCGGTCCAACCTTTGACGAAAGCGATTCGTTACTAGTTTTAGTTTTGTCTGAAATGATGGCGGGAAGAATAACACGAGGCGAGGGCGGCAAACAGCGGATTCCAGGCACCACTAGCACGCTGCTGAAAAAGGCCTCGGCGGTACTTTGATCAAGAATTTCCCTGTGCAACCTCTGTGTTTCTTTGTGTCTTCGTGGTGAAATTACTCAAAAAGCCCTTCACCACGGAGGCACAGCGCAGCAGGGCCACAACCAAAACTACGCGGCGCGGTCAAACAATATCATTCGTTGCGCGAAGCGATCTCATTAGCATTGTGGCTTTAGCCCGGTGTTCAGGATCTTTTAGGGACGCACCCTCCGCCACCAAAAACCGTTGAAACGGTTCGAGGAGTTTTGCGTCTGGCCTCCACCACCGGGCTAAAGCCACGGTGTTAATGAGATCGCTCCGCGTATTTCAGGGGCGTGAACGCTAGCTCCAATCACTATTACAATTCCCGTTGCGGAATTTACTGGGCTTGCCGCATCTCTAAAACTTT
>DATKIS010000216.1:0-2795 GCA_035543975.1 Pyrinomonadaceae bacterium | reverse complement strand
CTATGCGGCGAATATGGCGGTGGCGGAAAGCGACTTACTCATCGCCGTCGGCGTCCGTTTCGATGACCGAGTGACCGGGAAACTTGCGACCTTCGCACCGCACGCGCGCGTTATCCACATCGATATCGACCCGGCCAACGTGGGTAAGAATCGGGCGCCGGAAATCTCATTGGTGGCTGACGCGCGTGAAGCGCTCAGCGCGCTGCAAAGTGAAATCAAAAAGGTCGGCCAGCTTTATGTTGATCGCAGCGTTAAGCGTAGGGCTGTTTGGTGGGAACGAATCCGCGGTTGGCAGCTGGAACAGCCGCTGCGTTTCACCGGTTCGGGCGATCAGATCAAGCCGCAAACCGTAATTCGTGAGTTACACCGTCTGACCAATGGCGATGCGCTTATCGCCACTGACGTGGGTCAACACCAGATGTGGGCAGCGCAGTTTTATCCGTTCAAGAGATCGCGGCAATGGATCACCAGCGGCGGACTGGGCGCGATGGGTTACGGCGTACCTGCCGCCATAGGCGCGCAGTTAGTGCTTGGCGACCAGATGGTGGTGGCTGTGGTCGGCGATGGTGGTTTTCAAATGACCAACCAGGAGCTGGCGATGGCGGTGCAATATGACCTGCCGATCAAGGTCCTGATCATGAACAACGGCTACCTGGGGATGGTGCGGCAATGGCAGGAGATGTTTTATGAGCGGGCGTATTCGGAAGTGGATCTCTCAGTGTCGCCTGATTTCGTAAAACTGGCCGAGGCCTACGGAGCGTTTGGCATTAGGGCAACGCGGCCGGACCAATTATCGGATGTGCTTTCGGCCGGATTGTCACATAAGGGCGTGGCGGTGATGGATATAGTGGTTGCTAAGGAAGAGAACGTTTTTCCCATTGTGCCCGCCGGCGGCAACTCGCGCGACATGATTGTTCATAGCGAAGGAGTCTAGCGAATTTCGGAATTCGGAATTCGGATTGCGAATTTGAAGATCCGAAGGTTTGGCCGCGGATTTACGCTGATGAAACGCGGATCTGACAAAGGAATGAGAGATTAACGAGAAAAAGGAGCTTGTTTTCGGATTCGCATGGTCGGCGTCAATCCGCGGCTGATTCGATTCTGACTCCGAAATTCGCCATCCGAAATCCGAAATTCCAATGAGACACACACTTTCAATTGTTGTTGCTGATCAGCCCGGCGAGCTTTCGCGGATCGTCGGTCTCTTCAGTGCTCGCGGTTTCAATATCGAGACGCTGTCGGTCGGACAAACCAACGATCCGGATTGGTCGCGGGTCACCGTGGTGACGCGCGGCGATGACCGCACCATCGAGCAGATCGTCAAGCAGTGTTCCCGGCTGGCGCGCGTCCGGGAAGTTTTAGACGTCACCTTGCAGCCCCACATTGAACGCGAGATGGCGCTGATTGATGTCGAGGCGGCGGCCGGTACGATGCGTCAGGAAGTGCTCAGCCTGGTCGGAGTCTTCAGGGCCAAGGTGGTCGACATTTCCCCAACGGGCATGATCATCGAAGCGTCAGGAAATAAGGAAAAGGTCGAAGCGTTTATAGAGCTGATGCGCCCGATTGGCATCCGCGATATCACGCGCACCGGATGTATTGCGACGGGGCGGCTGTCCACAGTCTACGGCGTCACACCGGAAGCTGACGAAGAGTTAATCCAGGGCTTGTCAGAACCACCTGCGTTAGCGGGTGGTCTTGCTGTTCAAACAACATCAACTATTGCGAAAGGCTGAACCACCCGCTCACGCAGGTGGTTCTGACAGGAGAATCAAACGATGAAAGTTTTTTACGACAGAGACGCCGACCCCAGTCGTCTTGCTAATAAACAAATCGCCGTTATCGGTTACGGCAGCCAGGGTTTTGCGCAGTCAAACAACCTGCGTGAGTCCGCTTGCAATGTCACCGTCGGGCTCCGGGCGGACAGCCCTTCACGCGCCAAGGCGGAACAGTCGGGCCTGACTGTCCGCCCAGTAGCTGAAGCTGCTGCCGAAGCCGACATCGTGATGATGTTGGTCCCGGATGAACTGGCAGCCGACGTGTATGCCCGCGACATTGCGGAATCAATGACGCCCGGAAAGTATCTGGCCTTTTCGCACGGCTTTTCTATTCACTACGGATTCATCAAACCACCCGAGGACGTCAGCGTTTTTATGGTGGCGCCGAAAGGTCCGGGCCATTTAGTCCGACGTGAATACGAGAAAGGCGCTGGGGTGCCGTGCCTGCTGGCAGTCCATCAGGATCCAAGCGGCGACACCAAGGAAATCGGGATGGCCTACGCCTCGGCGATCGGCGGTGGGCGCGCCGGCATCATCGAGACCAATTTCCGCGAAGAGACCGAAACCGACCTCTTCGGCGAGCAGGCCGTCCTTTGCGGCGGTCTGACATCGCTCATCAAGGCGGGTTTCGAAACGCTGGTGGAAGCGGGCTACGCACCGGAGATGGCCTACTTTGAATGCCTGCACGAGATGAAGTTGATCGTGGATCTGATTTACGAAGGCGGCATCTCCGAGATGAGATATTCGATCTCCAACACTGCCCAGTATGGAGATATGACGCGGGGGCCGTCGGTAATCAACGATGAAACCAAGCGCCGCATGAAAGGGATTCTGGCCGAGGTCCAATCCGGCGCCTTCGCCCAGGAGTGGATGAAGGAAAGCCGCAACGGGCGGAAGCGTTTCAATGAGCTAACCGCTAAAACGAAAGAACACCAAATCGAGCGCGTGGGCGCCGAGCTGCGCGGAATGATGCCGTGGCTGGCGGCCGGGCGACTGGTGGATAAGGCAAAAAACTAGATG
>DATKIS010000215.1:0-4130 GCA_035543975.1 Pyrinomonadaceae bacterium | reverse complement strand
AGCCGAGCAGCGCTACGACAAAGCCCGCGAATAGCGCTGCCACGATCAAAGTCCACCACAGCGTCGTCGAGCGCGCGAACGTGAGCAACTGCATCAGGTTGTCCCGCCGGAAGTACTAAGATGCGTTTGAGGTTCCTTCCTGGGTTTCAGGGATACCTGCGAAGCTTGGGGCAGAGTTCGTCAACCTTTGCTTGACGTTTCGCCTGCGCCCGTCCGGCGCCTTCCCCTGGCCCAGTCATGGATCAGACTAACCTGATTGAGAAAATGGCTCAATACTACAGAGGGTTGCTTGGAACATAGTCTGGTTTGCGAGACCCATACTTTGGTTTACCCGCGGCAGCACTCGCTCCAGCCAAAAACATACCGATATCAGAGACAATGCGCCGGCGTTCATCGCCTCACTTGCCGGCACTGCCGCGATGTCGATTCAGCGCGGTTTCGATGCAGCCAATCAGGACGGAGCCTGTGAAAGGTTTGGCCAGGAAGCCAATGGCTCCGACCTTCAGCGCCCGGGCACGGACACTCTCATCCGGGAACGCCGTAATAAAAATAAACGGCACGTCGTTACCGCGAGCACGCACCTGGTTCAGCAGGTCCAAACCGCTCATGCCGGGCATCTGCACATCCGCAACGACACACGCGGAGTCGCCCGGGTAGACAGATTGCAAGAAGTCCTCGGCCGACGCAAATGTATGTACCATGTATCCATGCGAGCTGAGGAGATTGTCGGTTCCTGCGCGGACGGATGCATCGTCATCAATGACGGAAATCACCGAAAGCGTTGACAAGACGAGCCTTCCTGATGCGGGAGCAAAGCGTTCTTTAGCATACCCCAACCTAAATGGGCTGCCGATCAGATTTCTAAAATCATACTTAGGTTTGTTTACCCAATAGCTTGGTGCACAGAGCCGACAAGAATCGACGGCATACGTACAGTACCTATGCGTACCACCATCGCCAAACGGAAATGGATCCCGGGTCAGGACGCAAAATCAAACTTGCTGCTAGGGCTTGTTGCGACGAATTCCGAGGAGGTCCGCCTGTCTCAACAGATCGGCCAGCGACCTTGCGCCCATTTTCTTCATGACATGTCCCCGATGGATCTTCACGGTAATCTCGGCAAGTCCAAGTTCGGCTGCTACTTGCTTGTTCATCAGGCCGGACGACACCAACGCCAGAACCTCCCGCTCGCGAGTACTCAGGGTCTCAAAAAGGGTCCGCACATCCGTGACGACCCTGTCGGCCTCACGCCGCTCCCGATCGTGTTCGATCGCCCTCACAACAGCGTCGAGCATGTCCTGATCGCGAAACGGCTTGGTCAGGAAATCAATCGCTCCTCCCTTCATGGCCCTGACACTCATCGGGATGTCGCCATGGCCGGTCATGAAGATAATTGGAATTTGAATGTTCGCTTTGGCCAGTTCGGTTTGAAAATCCAGGCCACTCAGTCCAGGCAACCTGACGTCAAGCACCAGGCAGCTGGCAACATCCGGAAGCTTGCCTTGCAGCATTTCGGACGCCGAACCGAACACCTCGACCTGTAGTCCCACCGACTCAAAAAGGTTGCTGAGCGCTCTGCACACCGAGGCATCGTCTTCGACAACGAAGACAATCTTGGGGCTCGAGGGTTCATGCGATGATTCTGGTCGCTCGGTCATAACGTGTCCTCCTGATGGAAGGGCAGGACGAACTGAAATGTAGCACCGTGCCCCTCGTTGCGGGAAGCTGACAGACGTCCTCCGTGGGCCTCCACGATGGAACGGCAGATTGAAAGCCCCATACCCATGCCGCCGGACTT
Organism: Pyrinomonadaceae bacterium; assembly: GCA_035543975.1. GTDB lineage: Bacteria > Acidobacteriota > Blastocatellia > Pyrinomonadales > Pyrinomonadaceae > PSRF01. The sequence goes on along the minus strand of DATKIS010000215.1, from coordinate 2,332 downwards.
GGTGGTGAAGAAGGCCTTGAACAACCGGTCCGCGTCATCGCGGGAAATACCGACGCCGCAATCCGTCACGCTTACGATCATACTCTGTGCTTCGTCACAACGTGATCGGATCACCAGCTCGCGTGGCCGATCCGTGACCGGTTCCATTGCCTCAATGCCATTCATCACCAGGTTGATAACTACCTGCTGCAGCTGGACGCGATCACCGAGAATCAAGGACGTAGCCGTTGCCAACTCCGTTCGCAACGATATGCCATGGCGGATCAACTCGTGCTGCATCAGTGCGATGACTTCCCTGGCGATAGTGTTGATGTCGAGCGGCACCTTTTCAATGTCGGCCTTGTTCGCGAGCGCTCTGACCCGTCGGATCACGTCGCTGGCCCGGCAGCTGTCGTTGACGACCCATTCCACCGAGCGGCGCGCCTTGGCTATGTCCGGAGTTTCGCGGTCGAGCCAGCGCAGGCAGGCCTCCGCGTTGGCCACCGCAGCCGTCAGCGGCTGATTCACTTCGTGGGCGATGGAGGCCGTCAGTTCGCCCAGCATCGTCACGCGTGTTACATGTGCCAGTTCGGTCTGCGTCTTGCGCAGCTCATCCTCGGCCCGCTTAGCCGCTGTAACATCCATAACGGCCCCGATGAATTCCAACTGTTCAGCTGGATCTCTGACCGCATGAGCAACAACATGGACATGCTTGACTGAGCCATCCGGCATCAACAATCGGTGCTCGTAGTCGGCGTCTGTTCCGTCACGGGACGCGCGGCCGATAATCTGCTCCACGAGAGTACGATCTTCCGGATGAGCTCGCTGAAGCACCATCTCCATAGTGACCGAAGGCGGATCGTCGTATCCGAGAATTCTGAAAAATTCCTTGGATCCATAGCGTTCACCGGTTGAAACATTCCAACCAAAGCTGCCCGTTAGGCTCAATCGTTGTGCTTCGACCAGTTTGGCTTCGCTTCGCCGCCACTTTCTTTCTGCTCGCTTCCGATCCTCGATGTCGGTGGACGACCCGTACCATTTGACAATGCTGCCCGATTCATCGCGCAGGGGTTCGGCCCGGAATAAAAACCAGCGATACTCACCATCGAAGCGCCGGAGCCGAGCTTCAAGCTCGCCACGCACGCCGGATTCCCGTATTGCACTCCACTTCTGCAGCATGCCCTTCTTGTCGTCGGGATGAAAAGCGCGAGGCCAGCCGGTTTCGATCTGATCTTCGGAAAGGCCGGTATAGTCAAGGGCTGGTTCATTGAGGAAGTCGGGAACCCCGTCCGCTCCAGCGCGCCAGACCAGCGTCGGGATTGTGTCGACGACCAGTCGAAGGCGGTCTTCGGACTTCTTGATTTCGTCGAATGCCTTTTGCAGCGCCTCCCTTGCAGCGTATTGTTCGGTGACATCCACATGCGTACCAATTAACTCAACCACGTCGCCCTCACAGCCGAGGACAGTGTGCCCTACGGAATGTATGTGCTTTATTGAACCGTCTGGAAGAACTATTCTAAAATCAACTTCGAAATCCGATTTCTCCTGGATAGCCCGGGCCGCCGCCTCGACATTCGGACGCCTGTCTTCGGGATGAATGCGATCCCGGAACGCCTGCAGCGGCACATCGCCCTGTTCCGAATCGAATCCAAACAGGCCGTACATTCCGGGCGACCGATACGCCCACTCTCGACGTCGTACATCCCAGGCCCAACTGCTTGTACGACTCAAACGCTCGGTTTCGGTCAAATAGGTATCGCTGCGTCGCAGCTTCCGCTCCGTCTCCTTTGCAACGGTAACATCCGTCACCGCGCCCACAAACTCGATATTGCCGGACGCATCTCTCACGGAGCGAGCCACCGCTTGGACATACTTCACCGACCCATCCGGCATCAGCAATCGATGCTCATGGTCGAAATCCGTTCCGTCGCAGGACGCGCGATCGACGATCCCCTGCACGGCAGCGCGATCTTGCGGATGGGTACGCTGAACGATGAGCTCTACGGTCGGTATAACCGTCGGGTCGCATCCAAAAATTCGGAAAGTCTGGTCTGACCAGACGATCTCTCCGCTGGCGACATTCCATCCAAAGCTGCCGGTACCGCTCAATCTCTGCGCTTCGGTCAGATACATTTCGCTGCGCAGGAGTGCGGCTTCAATCCGCCTTTGATCCTCTATCGCCGCTCGCAGATCATCGCGGGAAAGCCGGAGGATTTCTGTTGCTCTTCTCTGTGCCGACATCAGAAATGCAACGACCACCGATACAATGGAAAACAGGAGTAGACGCGGTACCTCCGAAACGGCCAATGCGAACAGACCACTCTTCCAGGTAAATGAACTGATTGGAGGCACC
>DATKIS010000214.1:0-2984 GCA_035543975.1 Pyrinomonadaceae bacterium | reverse complement strand
GCACCTTGGCATTCGTCCTGAGTTAGAGCTGCGCCGGAAGGGATTGGATGAGTTTGTTGCCGAACACCAGTGCGCTCTCGATTCCCTTGCCGCTTTTGAAAAGAGCGAATTCGCGGATGACTGGCGCGAGCTTATGCGGCTTTACATGGTGCGGCGAACCCGAACCTTCATTCAGGATAACTACGCTGAAACTGATCCTACTAACGGACGGAAGTATCTGACGTTTGAAGATGGCACGCGCTCCTATTTCCCCACGAGAGTTCCGAAGACCGTCAAGTTCAAGATTGATGACGCTGATCCCGATGATCAGTATGCGCGACTCTATGCCGATGATGTCGTTCAGACGATCAATGAATTGAAACTGCCACGGTATGGCTTGGGAAACAAGATTGCGGCTGATCCAGAGCCTCTTCCCACCGCTTCCGAGGCCGAGGTGATTCGCAACCTCTCCCGTGCGGGACGCCGGTTGATGGGGTTCTGTCGTACGAATCTTTTCAAACGCCTTGAGAGTAGCGGCGAGGCGTTTCTACTTTCTGTCGAGCGCCACATAATTCGCAATTACGTGTTCCTCTACGCGATTGAGAACAAGAAGCCCCTTCCTATTGGTACGCAAGATGTCGCTGCGCTCGACACGCGCGCAACCGATGAAGACGCCGACGAGCTAATCCATTCTCCGCTGTTCGGCGATGAAGAGGCCAACGACAACAATCACCGGGAATTTGAAGAAGACTTGCCAGATACCGAAGCTGGTTTCAAGAGTCGTGCGGCTGCCCTCTACGAACTGTACGCAACTGAATTGAAGAACCGGTTCAAGTGGCTACGTTCGGATTTTTTTGTTGATTCTCTTACAGACGAATTGCGACGAGATGCCGCAGCCCTGATGCGGGTCTTGAAAAAGGCCGGAGCTTGGGACCCTCGTCGCGACGCCAAGCTTGACATGCTTTACAGGCTCGTCGCGAAGACGCACAAGGACGACAAAGTAATCGTCTTCTCGCAATTTGCCGACACCGTTCATTATCTTGAAGCGCAACTCAAGGCGAAGAGTGTGGCAAGGAGTGAAGGTGTCACTGGCTCTTCAGCGGATCCGACGTTGGCTGCTTGGCGGTTCAGTCCTGTAAGCAACAACAAGCGGAGCCAAGTAGGGGAAGACGAAGAACTCCGCGTGCTTGTCGCAACCGACATATTGAGTGAAGGCCAGAATCTTCAGGACGGTTTCATTATCGTCAACTACGATCTGCCATGGGCGATAATTCGCTTGGTTCAAAGAGCAGGCCGCGTCGATCGTATTGGGCAGAAGTCGGAGCAGATTCTTTGCTATTCGTTCCTCCCGGCCGAAGGAGTTGAGCGGATCATCCGGTTGCGCGCGCGCGTCCGGCAGCGCCTGGCTGAGAACGCTGAAGTGGTTGGAACGGACGAAGCATTCTTCGAGGATGATCGCAACGATCAAACGATTCGCAATCTCTTCACGGAAAATGCCGGCATCATGGATGGTGAAGCGGATACCGAAGTAGATCTCGCTTCGTACGCCTATCAGATCTGGAAAAACGCGATCGATGCCGACTCATCGCTGCGCAAGACTATCGAGTCGCTTCCGGGAGTCGTCTACTCAACGAAACAATTACAGAAATCAAACGGAACTGCCGCGCTCCCAGGTGTACTGGTCTACACGCGTACCGCGAATGACAACGACGCGCTCTTATGGGTAAACGAGCACGGTGAGAGCATCACTGAGTCGCAGTTTCAGATATTGAAAGCCGCCGAGTGCCTTCCGGAAACGCAGCCGCTTCCGCGCGCGCCGACCATCACTCCCTCGTGCGCAGCGCGGTTGAGTTTGTTCTGAAGGAAGAGAAATCGATTGGCGGCCAACTCGGGCGTCCTTCGGGCGCGCGCTTCCGCACTTACACGCGATTGAAGCGCTACGCAGAAGACATCAAGGGAACCCTTTTCGAGTCGCAGCAATTGATAAAAGCGATTGACGAGATCTTCCGCTATCCGCTGTTGCAGTCCGCAACCGATTCGGTCAATCGGCAACTTCGCATTGGCGTCACTGACGAACAGCTTGCCCAGCTTGTCATCGCTCTTCGCGAAGAAGACAAGCTCTGCAATATTCATGAGGAAGAGCAGAATGGTGAACCGCAGATAATTTGCTCGATGGGATTGGTCTGACGCTATGGACCAGCGCGTCATCATTATTGGCGGGCCTAATGGAGCCGGCAAGTCGACCTTCGCTCGGGAATTCCTGCCGAACGAAGCTGACTGTCCGGTGTTTGTCGATGCCGATCTAATTGCGGCGGGAATTTCACCATTCAATCCCGAGGTGGCAGCGTGGCGCGCAGGACGACTAATGCTTCAGGAAATTGCCGAGCATGTGCGACGAGGTGAAACCTTCGCTTTCGAGACTACGCTGGCTGGTCGGACTTATTCGCGACTTATTCCAGGTTGGCGGACTGCCGGCTACAAGGTGCATCTTGTCTTTCTGGGGCTGGACACCGCGGAACTCGCGGTCGAACGTGTGAGAGTTCGCGTCGATCAAGGCGGACACAACGTGCCGGAGCAAGTAATTCGCCGCCGCTTTGAGCAAGGCTGGCGCAATTTTGTTGAGGTATATCGTCCACTTGTTGATTCGTGGCGTCTATATGATAATTCGGGCGAGCTTCCGCAGCTGCTTGAAACAGGATTTAACGCATGATTCCAAAGTCTGAGAGCAAAGCCGAAAATGGGTTACCTGGGGTTACCAAAGCCCTCTATCGAGCAGCTCAACGCGCCCGCGTGGTTGCCGCAAACACCGGTACGCCGCTGGTATTTAGCGCGCACGGACATATCGAAAAACGCTGGATTAGCCACGACTCAATTCACGCAAGCCGAGAAGAATTTGAGCATTACCTCAAAGCAGTACCAGACGCAGTCCCGCCGGAAACCGACCAAATCAAATAGGGCGCAGTCTTCTAACTCGGACGACCATCCAACGCTTAGCCGATCACCCA
>DATKIS010000213.1:0-4514 GCA_035543975.1 Pyrinomonadaceae bacterium | reverse complement strand
GCGGGGAGCTGGGCCCATTGCGTTTCTACTGCACAAGAAAGAATCGCAAAGCCGAGCTAAAATGGAGTAGGTAACCAAAGCCCTCGAGGCCATCGAGGATCTTGAACATTATGCTCATGACGAAGTGATCAGCTTTAGGTTTCGCGCCCGTAGTTTGACACTGTCAGCCCGCTTCCCTATTATCCCTCTACTTGTCGGGGCGTGGCTCAGCCTGGTAGAGCGCTCGGTTCGGGACCGAGAGGTCGGAGGTTCAAATCCTCTCGCCCCGACCAAAAAACTTAGGAAAGTAAGGATGTGGACCACTCGAAAGGGTGGTCCTTTCCAATTTGTGACGCGGAATGTGACGTAACCGATCAGTTCATGCGTGAGATTCGAGGTCTGGACGGGGAGGCCGGTTGAAGACCTCTAGGCGAGAATACAGAGTGTGGATGGTTTTATGCTTGCTTCTAAGCATAAGAATTCTGCTCGTTGGGTCTGTACATTTAGTAGGACCCAGAAAACCCAGAAAACCTAGAAAGTATGACGTCGAAGGAAAGACTCGCTCTAATCCTCGTGAAAATCGAGCGAGCTAAGAAGCATTTGGCTGACTTGAGAACCGCTCACGATGAGTTCATTCGGAGTGAGCCCTACTCTGTTGGCCGTAAGCCGAACCCAGAACCGGGATATGAAAACTTCTATCTCTTTTTCATGAGCCGGATAGACCCTGTCCCTAACGACATTAGCGCTCTCGCGGGAGATGCGATTCATAACCTCAGGAGCGCTCTGGACCACCTGGCCTGCCAGCTAGTTGTCGCGAATGGGAGATCGATCTCTGATCGAACCGCTTTCCCAATCTTCAAAGGTTTGGTGATCCACGAAGCCTCTTTTGATAGACAAGTAGAGGGAATGTCGCAGTCCGCTAAGGATAAAGTCAGAAGTGCCGAGCCGTACAAGGATGGAAAGGGCCACGATCTCTGGGTGCTTCACAAGCTGGATATTGCCGATAAGCACAATGGCTTACTCACAACTCTAAGCCGGGTCGGAGAGATCAGGCTGGAGTTCGACACCGGCTATTGGCAATACGATTACAGTAGTCGCCGCCCTCAGTTTGCCGCACCCGGCTTTGGGGAGCCGTTAGAAGTAGGCAATCCCTTCTATACTTGCGACAGAGGCACGGAAAACAAGACGCAGATTGACTTTGAGATTGCCCTAAGCGAGCCCGGCATCCTCAAGGGTAAGCCCGTCGTCTGGTCCGTTAACCGCCTGATTGAGACGTGCGAGGCTCTTATCTTGGACTTTGAGCCTTTGCTAGGGTGATTAGCAAAAAGCGGCAAGCCCGAAAGCCTGCCGCTGAGTTGTCGATATTCTGGTTTTGCTGGATCAGTCGACGAGTTCAGCGACTGCCGGCGTCTTAGTAAAGTTCGGCTCAAGTGCAGCCGCCGCTTGATTGAGTGCTTGGCGCCGAATGTGTGAGTAAGTCTTCATCATTGCCGGCGATACATGGCCGAACTGGGCCATGATTGTTAAGTCAGGCAAGCCCTTCTCAGCCATCATGGTTACCGCAGTGTGTCTCAGGTCATGAAAGCGAGCCTTGATACCGGGCCTCACGCAGGATTGAGCGCCAAGCGGACCGCCATCCAGTCGGGAATACGTGATTGTCGCGCTCTGCCGTTCCCTCGAGTTGAGCGCTCCGATACAAGTATCCAAGCGCCTCAGAGCAGACTCTGTTTAGCGTGGGTGTTCGCCATCCTGCCGAAGTCTTGGAGTGTCTTATGTCGAGCAGGCTTGCAGCGAGATCAACGTCCTTAATATTGCTGCTGGTGCGCCTGTTTGTCCAGGAGCACACAGATCATCTTGAAGCGAGCACCGGTGATTAATTGAAGCAATCCATCGCGGCCATGATGTCTCACTCAACTTAACCAGCATTTTGCGCTCGTGTTAGCTTCGCTCATCGTGCTTCTGGCGTATCTTGTCCGCTATCTGAGCGGCGGTTTGCGTCGGTAGGATGTTGGAGCGCTCGCTCGTGTAATCACCGCCTCCCTGCTCATAAATCTGTAGGAAACGGATCAAGCCGGTCGCGCCGAGTTCGCGCGCCAGGGCTTCAAGTCCGATGGTGCGAATCTGTTCCTGGGAAAACTCCTGTGTACTCATACGATCATCTCCTGCGCCCATTGTAACGGATTGGCCACCCGAACATCGAGACTGGTTGCCACCCGAGCTGCGCGTTTCAGCAGTTTATCATCTGTGGTGAGAAACACGTCCGCAGATCCACTTTCGGCGCACGCCAAGTGCAAAGCATCGAAGCCCGTGAAGCCAAATTGTTCGAGTTTATTTGCGCGCGCGACTTCATTTGCGCCCACCAGGACCCTGGTTCCAGCGTAGGCCGTAAGTAGCTTTGCTTTAAGCGCGCGTTCGGCGTTAGGGTCTGCGCTACTTCATAGTCGACGACTTCGCTGGTGAGCCATTCAAGTTCACCATTCTCGGCGCGAGCGATAAGGATTTTTATCGCTTCGGCTTCAAGACGGATCCGTGCCTGGCGCTGGTCATCAAAAGGGCGTTGCAAGCTGCACCCATCCAAGTAGATTCTAAGAACTTTGACGCTCATGTTATTTCGCTCTCGGTGTGGCTTCTTCGACGATGGCGATTTCATTCGTCCCGTAATTTGTGGAGTTGATAGACGCGGCGGTCAATCTCATGGTCGACGCAGTGAACGTCTCCAAGCGGTGAGCTCCAGCAACCGGTGCGCCAGCTCACCGAGGTCGTAGCCCGCGCGCTCGCGAGCCTACTCAGCAACTCTGGATTAGATCAACGCGGATCATTTCTCTGGCCGCGATGCTTGAGCGTAATGCGTCCATCATCGAAGCGTTTGCGCTTTTCTTCATCGCATAAGATACCAATCGCGCCTCTGCGATTAATGATGTCAGTCCGATGCAGAATAACGGGACTATCAGGCCGTTCACCGAAGAGAGTGTCTTTGAACTGTTGTAGATCATGAACAAATGAGAGGTAGTCTTCGCGCTGTCTAAACCACACACCTAACAAAGCAAGGTCCCGATGTCCGATATCGTCCAGCTTCTTGTAGGTATGGTCGCCTGACTCATCTATATAGAGCCGATAGCGTGTCACACGCGGCTTCGTTGCCGGCGATGATGGTTTCGATGAGTCAATTGCGCTCATTTATTCTGCTCTGCCTTCGACGGCGCGTTTCGTCATCGGTCAGTTCGTAGAGTTCGTAAACGAGGCTGCCAATCTTGTGATCGACGTCTGACATTGGTGACGGTCCGACGAGGCCGCTCACCCGTCATTCCCTCCCAAGCAACTTCTTCAACTCATCGCGCCAATCTCGATCTGCGTACTCTCCTTCATCTAGCACCTGCACGCGAAAAGTATTGTCGCGAAAGTCTTCTGCTAACTTTTGCCAGGGAACTTTGTGTCCGACTTTGCCAAAGTAATCTGCTACCGAGCGCTTGTACTTGGTGTCTTCGCTGCCCTTTAACTGTTTGCCCTTGCTTTCGACGACGAGGACCGATGCGACCGGCTTCTTCTCTTTGCCCTGCTGGACAATAAAATCGGGATAGATTCTAGGCCGTCGATAGCCCTGAATTGAAAATTGTCCTGCTCCTACAAGATTCCGATACCACCACAACACCTGTGGACACGCATCCAGGTATAGGGCTACGGCCTTTTCATATTCATTCAAATCATCTGGCACAACATCAAATAGCGATTGCTGTATTTGTTCGCCGTCTTCGCGAACGAGCCTCCTCGTTTTTGTCTGGAGGTTGACCCTGGGTGGTATTTCGAAGCGGGTCTCAACCCGCTCGAGGTAGAAACAAAGCTGCTTGGTCTTGAAGAGGCTGTCGAATACATCGTGAGTCTTGAGATCAGTCTGCCGTTCGATGAATCCGGCAATCTTTTCCCGAAGCAGAAACTTCACGTGTGATAGTTTCCCCGTGAGATCGGGATTGACCTTGTAGAGCTTCTGGACGACCTTCCCCACAACTTCTCTTAGTTGCTTGAAACTAAAATAGTCAAATGACAAGCTGGCAACCAACCACGCTCTTAGCGCCTCGTCATCTTCAAGGACGGCTGCATCATGTTCTTCGACGCGTTCCAAGTCTCGCTCCAGCGTCAGCCGATAAAATGAGTCTTTCGCTTTCGCCACATCTTCGGACACGTCCCAATCGATAGAATGATAATCAAACTTGGAGACGTCAACTTTGCTGATCAAGTGTCGGTGATAATCCAGCGGCTCGTACGCTTTTGCTTCTCTAACAGCGAATTTGGGCAGATAGACCTTGCCCTCAAATTTTCGATAGAACCGGCGGAACCTTTCGCGCATTAAGGCTTCTCGTTTGTCCTTTGCCTTCTCAACTCCGTCGCTGCTATCGAAACGTGTGATGGGGAACCGAATGATGGTACGACTCGATCGCGGTTTTCCCTTTGAACTGAATAACCGGCATCTACTCTCCTTGGAAGTTGAACGCGAGAAAGCGGAGGTTACTTCTAACCCATTTAGCAAAGGACTTCAACTT
>DATKIS010000212.1:0-4206 GCA_035543975.1 Pyrinomonadaceae bacterium | reverse complement strand
ACCAAATCTCACGAGGTGACGCTCACGCTAACCGGCGCGCTGCTGCCGAGGTTGCCATTCATTTCAGTGGCCACAATGCTGATCTCATATTCTCCGGGAGCGGAAAAAGTATAAGGTGCCGAAAAGAAACTGGGCTCGCCGGAATAATTCAAGGTTAGCGTCTCAGTGTCTGTCCCGTTGCTGATGGTGGCTACCACGCTGAAATTGCCGGCGGGCCAGAAAAGGTTATCGATCAGACAGCCGCACATCATGCGCACCTGGGCTGTGATCGTCGTGGGAGTTCCCCCAACCACGGAGGCCCCGGCGGCCGGCACGGTTAACGCCGTCAATAAGCCAGGTATCACCATCACTACCGCCATCGCTCCGGTAAGAGGAACACCGGGTAGTACGAGACGATTGCACGATACCGAGACTCGAGGATCTGCCACCGAGGTCGCTACGAACGTCAAAACCGTGGGTCCATCCACGGGAATTTCCGCGGTGAAGTCAGTTGCCTGATCGGCACGTACCGGGAAGCCCCACGGGTAAGGCTGGTCCATGATCAGGGCCGTAACGCCGGAGCCATCGGTACCTTCCACCAAACCCTGATCGGTCAAACCCGACGCCAACGGCTGGCTGGCGCTGTCTGGCCCGTAAATATCGATCGTGGCAAAGCCTACGTGTGACCCAATGAACTTGCCTCCGAAGGCCAGAGCCCTCACCGAAATTTTTGTCGTGGTGGTCATGTAATCTCCTTAGTTGAAGTTCAGAGTCACGTGCGTCCGACGGAGCGAAGGAGCAACCTGAAGGTCGAACTAGCTCTGCCCGAAAAGTCGGCGAAGCTGACGAATGAAAGTAGCCCACCGATTCATCGGTGGGATCAGGTAGACCTAAGAACGCGAGTCCGTTGAAACGGACGGCTGAATCACAAAGGTTGGATCGCCAGGAAATTTATCAGTCGTCCGTTTCACGGACTCCGACCTCGCTACGATCGACTACCCAGCACTGAAGTGCCGGGCTACTCTCACTCGCCTATACATCGCCGCTTCGCGGACTGAACCGAGCACCAACCTTTCGGGGAAAGCTACTTGAAACTATGAACCGGGTAGATCAAGATTCGTTCATCATCTTTCGTGTAGTTTCGTGGATCGCATACCTCTGAATCCTGTGCACACGATCCACGAAAAGAACACTAATAAGTCTTACTGCAAAGCCGCGCAAACCCGGCGCCCTATGGGTAGGCCACCCGCTTATCGCTGATGAAGTTTGCGAGGTAGTGGGTCATCCCTCTGAAGCCGCTGGGATGTGATTTCCAAGTCCCGGTCGCATCAGTACATTCGAAACAGTGTGACCACATTGCGATGCCGATTACGTAAGGCCCGTTTTGACCAGGGTAGTCGGTCCAGTTGGGCGAGCCACTATGACCGCCGCTCATATCACAACTAAGCCGGTAGTAAGACGGCACTCCGTCAAAGGGCCACTCGAAACCCGTGGCGGTGCACGCGGTAGTTTGTCCGTAGGGCTGGTTTACCTGATGGCTAGCAGGTTTGTTGGACCACCAGCTGGCCGGGTAGCCATCGTTGTGACTGACCGCGTTGTCACGGATGAAGTCCTTTCCGTAAACCCAGTAACCCATCCAGCCAGGTGTTCCGTTCGGAGAGTTGTCCCAGGCATCATCTCGCAACCGCAGCAGGGCCCAGTCGTGCTGCGAACATGGGTCCCATACCCGATTGATGTGGCAATTATTAGAGACCCACTTGGAGGCATACCAATAGCCATTGGTCGTCGCGGTGCCGTACGGCATTTGGGTGCCGGAACGACGAGCGCGGTAGGAATGGACGTTATAGCTTAAGTCTGCCTGCACGATGCAGTGCGCGGCGGTGAGCACGAGACGACGGCCGACCAGGGCGCCGCTGCAGCCTTCGCCATTGAGTTCACCGATGCGCATAAGCACGCGGTGATTACGCGGATAGGTTGCGTTGATCGGCTTCACCACGCGGTTGTCGACTGCATTTGACCAACCAGCTGGCAGGAATAGTGCAGCGCTTTCGTCGCCAGACTTCGGCGCGCCTCCCTCGCTCGCATTGTTGATGCCGCGCCGGATCGCCTGGGCGCCAAGTGCGGCGAGTTCAGTCGTGTCAAATTCGAGCTCTTCCTCTTTGCCGTCGTCGCTGGCAAAAATGACGCGCTCCTTGCCGGGCCGGGCCTCGACCGGCCAACCACTCCTGGCAATGTTTCGTCTGACCTTCGCCAGCTCGGCAGTGGCCGTCCGCTCTTGTGGGGTCTTGCTGTAGTCGTAGGGTTGGATGTGCTTTAAGGGTGCAGCTAGTTGCGGAGCATTGAGACTGCGCCGAAAACGGACCTTTGGTTTGGTCGGCGCCAGACCGGCAACCAGCCTCTGTTGTGCCTGACGAGTGGGCAGGTTTCGTTGTCCGGGCGTTAAATCACGCTGGGCCAAATGCAGGGGCGCTGCAATGGATCCGATCGCGATGGCTACGAGTGAAGTCACAAGCTTGGATTTCATGAGGATCCTCCTTAGCAGAGAGTTTCTGTTAGTGAAAAGAACCAAGTACAGGTCAGAAGGTGAACATCCGGCCTGGCTACATCGGGCAGGGTGCGGGCAGCCTTTGCAGGCCCGGAGCTTGAACGCAATGCGTAAATCTGAGGACGGCAATCTTGCTTTGGAAGTTAAACGCTACTCTTGCTTCATGCCAATTGTCGAGCTAAATCCCGGGCTGTCTGTTGTCTATTGGCCGGGTCTTTCGAGAGTGCCTGCATGATTGCGACGGATATCCGGCGAGGTATTCCCAGGGATGCAGCAAGCGGCGACGCCTCCTGGTACAAATGTTTGTTAATGACTCCGGAAACGGTTTGAGCTGCAAACGGCCGCTCGCCGGAAAGCATTTCGTAGAACATCGCGCCAAGGCTATACACATCCGAGCGCGCGTCCAGCGGCTCACCCATGCACTGCTCCGGTGACATGTAATAGGGCGTGCCGACCACCGTAACCTTCGGAAAGCCGCCGGCATCGGACACGAGTTCCGCGAGGCCGAAGTCGACCAGTTTTACATTCTCAAACTCGTAATCATCATCGGGCGCTGCCACCAGAACGTTCTCGGGTTTGAGATCGCGATGCACAATGCCCTGCTTATGCGCCGCCCCGGCGCCGGCACAGATTCCACGCATCAGCCTCACGGAACGTTCAATCGAAAAGTGATCTTTGCTGTTTAGGAGATCGCGTAGCGGCGTGCCTTTAACCAACTCCATTACCAGGAAGGCGGGGGCCTTCTCCTCGCCACGCTCGCCGAAATCATGAATCGTAATCACATTTGGGTGATGGATCATCGCGGCGGCCAGCGCCTCTCGACGAAAACGGGCGAGCGCGGCATCGTCTTTCGCGAACTTTCCCAGCAGGATCTTGACGGCCACATCGTCTCCGATATGAACCCGACGAGCGCGATAGACGAGGCTCATGCCACCTTTTCCCAGGCGGGCCGTCAGCTCGTATTTGCCATCCAGTTTGTGACCGATCAGAGGATCCGGATTGACCAGGCGTACGGTTGGGAGTGAGGCGACGTAGTGGTTTTCGTAGTAGGGATGAGCGCCGCCGGAGCCCGGCAAAGTTAGCGGCAAGCCGCAGTCGGCACAAAACATCGCCTCTGCGTTCAGGTAAAACTCACATTCGGGACAGAAAGGGTAACGGTTCCGAAGGTCCGCCAACAGCTGATCGAACTGGTCCTCAAGTTCTTGCAAGCCATCCGGCCCCTCCGAAAAACTTCGTAGCCGGCCATCGGGATCAAATAGATAGTAGGCCGGCACCAGGCCGGGTCCGCTGAAAAAAGCATCACGCAGCCGGTACTCGTTATCGAGCGCGCAAGGCTCCGTAATCTGGAGCCGGGCGATTGCCTCCCCCACCGCCTGCACGTCTTTGTCCGATTCAGAATTCGGAAGGTGAACCGCAATCACGCGCAGTCCGTCGCGCTTACTCCGCTTTCGTAGGTCGGCCAACTGGGCAAGATTATTCGTTGAGGTTTGGGAGTTGATCGACCAGAAATGGACGAGCGTTGGCCGGCCCTTAGTCTCCCTGGCGATGGTTTCGCGGGTGTTGGGCGCCGACCGGTTGAGCCAGGTGCTGGCTCCCTCAAATGATGGCAGCTTGGAATCGACCTTCATGCGATTGAGGGAATATTAGCACAGAGGAATTTGAACGAAGGGCCACCCGCGCTG